>CALDZQ010000001.1 GCA_937944035.1 uncultured Neomegalonema sp.
TTTCTCGGATCACGAGGAAATCGAGCACGCCCGCGCCGCAGGCCTCGTATCGCTGCACGCTAAAATTCAGGCGCGTGTGTGGACCTTTGACGAGGAAACAGGCGAGCGTGTCTTTAAACGCGTTGAGACAACACCGGGCCGAATGATGTTGGGCGCGTTGCTGCCTGACAATGAGAAGATGGACTTCCAGATCGTCAACAAGCTGCTGCGCAAGCGCGATGTCGGTGATCTGATCGACACCGTCTATCGCCACTGCGGCCAGAAATCGACCGTCATCTTCTGTGACCAGCTGATGAAGCTGGGCTTCACCGAAGCTTGTAAGGCGGGTATCTCGTTCGGTAAGGACGATATGGAAATCCCCGAAACCAAATGGGGCTTTGTTGACGAAACCAAGGAACAGGTGAAGGCGTTCGAGGAGCAATACCGCGAAGGTCTCATCACCCAGGGTGAGAAATACAACAAAGTGGTCGATGCCTGGTCGAAGTGTAACGACAAAGTCACCGACGCGATGATGAAGACGATTTCTGACGACAAGTTTGATCCGGTAACGGGCAAACGTAAGGATATGAACTCGGTCTACATGATGGCTCACTCCGGTGCGCGTGGCTCGGTCACGCAGATGAAGCAGCTGGGCGGGATGCGTGGCCTTATGGCCAAGCCGTCCGGTGAAATCATCGAGACGCCGATCATCTCGAACTTTAAAGAAGGCCTGACCGTGTTGGAGTACTTTAACTCCACCCACGGCGCGCGTAAGGGTCTGGCCGATACGGCGCTGAAAACCGCGAACTCCGGGTATCTGACCCGCCGTCTGGTTGACGTGGCGCAGGATTGTATCATCGAGGTGCATGATTGCGGGACCGATGTTTCGATCAACTGTGCCGCTGCGATTGACGGTGGTGAGGTTGTCGCGTCGCTCAGCGAGCGTATTCTGGGCCGGACCATTGCCGAGGACGTTATCGATCCGGCAACGGGCGAAGTGCTGTTCCCGCGCAACCACGTCATCGTCGAGGGCGAAGACCTCGCCGTTGAGAAGGCCGAAGTGCTGAACGTGAAAATCCGTTCGCCGCTGACCTGTGAGGCGGAGGCCGGTATCTGTGCGATGTGCTATGGCCGTGACCTTGCACGGGGCGAGTTCGTCAACCAGGGCGAAGCTGTCGGCATCATCGCCGCGCAGTCGATCGGCGAGCCGGGCACACAGCTGACGATGCGGACGTTCCACATCGGCGGCACGGCTCAGGTGACAGACCAGTCGTTCATGGAAGCGACGCAGGAAGGTAAGCTTGAATTCCGCAATGAAAACACGCTGACCAACGCCGCGAAAGAGACGATTGTGATGGGCCGCAACATGCAGCTTGTCATCACCGATCAGAACGGCACGGAGCGCGCTGTTCATAAACTGATGTACGGCTCGAAACTGCGCGTCAAAGAAGGCGACACGATCAGCCGTGGCGACAAGCTTGCCGAGTGGGATCCCTACACTCTGCCGATCATCACCGAGCAGGCCGGTAAAGCCAAGCTGGTCGATCTGGTTCCGGGCTTCTCGCTGCGTGAGGAAACCGATGATGCGACGGGTATCTCCCAGCGTATCGTGTCTGACTGGCGTGCCGCGCCGAAGGGCATGGACCTCAAGCCGTCTATTATGACGCTGGACGAAAACGGTGAGGCGCTGACGCTGAAGAACGGCAACCCCGCGCACTACATGATGTCGGTGGATGCGATTCTCTCGGTTGAGGATGGTCAGGACGTTGTCGCGGGCGACGTGCTCGCGCGCATCCCGCGTGAGGGTGCGAAGACCCGTGACATCACCGGTGGTCTGCCACGTGTGGCGGAACTGTTTGAAGCCCGCCGTCCGAAAGACCACGCGATCATCGCCGAGATTGATGGCTTCGTGGAATTCGGCCGCGACTTCAAGAACAAGCGCCGCATCTCCATCGTGCCGGAAGGTGACGAGGAGAATAAGGTCGAGTACCTTATCCCGAAGGGCAAGCACATCGAAGTGCAAGAGGGCGACTTCATCCAGAAGGGCGAATACCTGCTGGATGGCAAGCCCGCGCCGCATGATATTCTCCAGATCCTCGGCATCGAGGCGCTGGCGGGCTATCTGATCGACGAAGTGCAGGACGTTTACCGCCTGCAAGGCGTGAAGATCGCGGATAAGCACATCGAGGTGATCGTGCGCCAGATGCTTCAGAAGATCGAAGTGGATGACCACGGCGAGACGACGATGCTCAAGGGTGAAACCGTTGACCGCATGGAGTTCGACGAGCTGAACCGCAAGGCTGAGCTTGAGGGACGCCGTCCGGCATCGGGCAAGCGCATTCTGCTCGGAATCACCAAAGCGTCGCTGCAAACGCGCTCGTTTATCTCTGCCGCATCGTTCCAGGAAACAACGCGCGTTCTGACCGAGGCATCGGTGCAGGGCAAGCGGGACAAGCTGATCGGTCTGAAAGAGAACGTGATCGTAGGACGCCTTATCCCGGCCGGTACGGGCGGTATGGCCGCGAAGATGAAGCGGGTTGCGGCAGACCGCGACCGCGAGATTATCGCAGCCCGCCGTGCAGCGGAGGAAGCGATGGAATCGAAAGCTGTTGGCGCACTCGAAGCGCCAACCGAGCCGACGCCTGCCGACGCTGCGGAATAGCGATTTTCGCAATAAAGATGGTGTTCATCTTTATTGCGATACGAAAAGAGAGATGACCAGGCTGTAAACATCCTCAATTCTCGTAAAATTGTAAGAAAAAGCGCTGCTTTCGGGTGGCGCTTTTTTTTGTTTGTTATTCAGGCTGTTAGGGCGCGGTGCGGCAAAAGGTAAATAAACTTTAAGTATAAAATACCCCGGTAATTATACCCTTAGAGGAAATATTTACCCGGTAGGCGCAACGTTGTGGCCAAGGGCGAGCGCGAAGCTCGCAAACTCTAATAGAATGGATTGGCCCATGAAACGCAGCTCGACCATCGCGACATTCGCAACAATCATGCTCGGTCTGACGGGCCAGGCGAACGCTAACGGCCTTAGCGGAGCCAATGCTTTCTCATGTGGTAGCATGGTCGCCAAGAACGCGGCCTCCCGCTCGAACTGGCGTCCTGAGCATTTCAGCGGCCGTCAGGCATATTCACCGCCCCGCGATGCCGCCTCCACGGTCAAGCTGCGTATCGTCTATGAAATGGCGGACCGGGTTGAAGTGGATCACTGCGGCGGAACGGTCATCGACAGCAACTGGATCGTGACCGCCGGTCACTGCGTCGCCGCCGACCGCAGCTGGAGCCATATCGAAGTGATTGCGGGCGATGACAATCTCGACAGTACGCAGACGGTCAAGCGCGTTGTTAAAGACGCCATCTGCCACGCCGGATTTGACTATCAAACGCTTCAGCACGACATCGCGTTGATCCGTCTGGAAAAGCCGCTGCCCGCAAAAATCACCGCAACCGCGCTCGATTTTGAGGGTCAGCCCTCCCTGCGCCCCGGTGAGCTGGGTCTCGGACACGGCTGGCCGGTAACGGGCCGTCGCGGTGGCGACCGGATGTTGAACCAGACGCCATTGCAAGTGCGCGCCATCGATTTGCGCAGCTACATCACCGTCACCAGCGCCTCCACGCAAAACGAAGGCATGTGCCGGGGCGAGAGCGGCGGGCCGCTGCTGTCCAATGGCCGTTATGGCCGTCGCCTTGCGGGTATCCTCTCCGGCATTCAGCCGGGCAATCAAAACAATTACGGGCAGGAATGCTCGCTGCCCGGTTACGAGATGTATTTCACCCCGATCTCGGTCTATCGCCGCTGGATCGATAACGTGAAGTCGGTTTGCGCCGGCAACCCGAACGCCTGCGCATCCTCTGGCGGCATGGCGATGGCCCAATCGCCTGCACAGTCTTACGCGTATCAGACCGTCATGGCCTCGCTGCCTGCGCAAAAGCCCCAGCAAAGCTATCCGCTGCTGCAAGAGCCGCAATACGTAAAGGCCGCACCAAGCTATCAGGCGGTTGCGCCAACCTACCAGGCGGCCGCGCCCAGCTATCAGCATGTGCCGAACTACTATGAGCCTGCGCCAAGCTATCAGACCGCAGCGCTTCAAGCGCCAAACCCAACCTATGTCAATGTCGGCAGCTATGGCTATAACCAGCCAACATACGCGCCGGTTGCTCAGCCGCAATACCAGCAGGTACAGTACCAGGCCACCCAGCCGACCTATATCGACAGCGGCTCAAACTATGGCACGATGGCTCCGATCTATGATGAAATGATCTCAAGCTACGGTAG
>CALDZQ010000002.1 GCA_937944035.1 uncultured Neomegalonema sp.
TCGTGCTGGAGGCCGAGAACCCCGCTTACGAAAAGCAGGTTTACAAGCCGAACGCCGTCACCATCCAGGGCCGTCTCTCCGCCCTGATGCGCCGGTATAACTGAGAATATGTCACCCCGCGACTTGATCGCGGGGTCCATCACTCAATGCGCTTATAGCGTTATCAAGGGCAATGGGTTCATTGCCCGACTCGGAAAACGCGAAGAAACAAGAAGTTAGACTATCCGGAATGATCCTTATATCGTTCAGAATGGTCTAAGCGATCAATGATCGTGGAGAAGGCTCTATGTCGATTTGGTCCGCGCATACTGGCCATATGGACGGTACTTATACAGATATGTCGGCAGGATAGAGCCAAGCGTTGCCGGCTGAATATCCAGATCCTCCAGCGATTTAGCACCCGCTGAAACCACGTTATCCTCCGCCAGCATCGCCACCTGATCGCGCGTCAGCATCGGCGTCAGGCCGAGAAAACGGTTCGGCAATTCAAACAGCCACGCCTGCATCCGCGCCGCCCAACCGGGCACAGGCAGGATAAACGCCTTGCGCCTTGTCTCGGACAACACCCGCTCGAACACATCACGCATCGACAGGGTTTCCGGCCCGCCCAGCTCAAACACCTGCCCGCGCGCCGCAGGGTTTTCCAGCGCCCGCACCGCCGCTTCGGCCACATCCCCCACATAGACGGGTTGAAACCGCGTCTCGCCCCCGATCAATGGCAGCACAGGCAGCATCCGCGCCATGCCCGCAAAGCGGTTGAAGAACTGATCCTCCGGCCCGAACACCAGCGACGGGCGCAGGATCGCGGCGCTCGGCACATGCTTCAACACCGCCTGCTCGGCTTCACCTTTGGTCCGCTGATAGGCAATCCCGGACTCCGCATCCGCGCCAATCGCCGAGATTTGCACCAACTGCGTCACCCCATGCTTCGCGCACAGCCGCGCAATCCGCTCGGCCCCGTCCGCCTGCACCGCATCAAAGGTCTGCTTGCGCGTCGGGAATAAAATCCCCACCAGATTTATCACCGCATCCGAGCCGACAATCGCCCGCTCCGTCGATGCCTCGTCACGGATATTGGCCTGGATCGGCTCAACCTGCCCCACATCCCCCGCCGTGCGCAGAAACAACGCCTCGTTCGGACGGCGCACGGCCACCCGCACCCGCCAGCCGCGTTTCGCCAGTTTGCGCACCGCATAACGCCCGATAAATCCTGAGCCGCCGAAAACTGTAACGATGGGCATGACATTCTCCCGCTGAATCTGTTGGCGATGTACTAGCCCAGTGACGGGAGCAGGGAAAGGGCGTAACACTGCCGCACGAGAGGAATATCACGTACCATGAGCACCGACCCGCAAGACACCCGCCCCCAAGACACCCGCCTCGAAGAACATCTCGCCCATCACGACGCGGCCATCGACGACATTTCCCGGCAAATGGCCGATCAATGGGACGCAATCCGCCGGATCGAGCGCAAACTCGAAGTCATCATCACCCATCTGAAATCGACAGAATCAGATGGCGAAGCACCGGAAATTACGCCCCCTCCACATTATTAAGGCGAACGTAAGACATTGCAGGCTTGACCACCTTAAATGTTTTTCTGGTATTTTGTACCCGAATCAGGCATATAGCACTCGCTGAGTTACCAAGAATCGCTTCACTGTCTCCTTTACGGCTGCAGTTACCTACGACCTTGCTCTGACTGCGCCAGAGCTGCCGCACATTGCGGGCAGTACACTTAAAGGAGATATCACGATGGCTAAAGGCACCGTGAAATGGTTCAACCCAACCAAGGGTTTTGGCTTCATCCAGCCTGAAGGCGGATCGCGCGACGTATTCGTTCACATTTCTGCTCTTGAGCGCGCTGGAATCCAGGGCCTCGACGATGGTCAGAAAATTCAGTTCGACGTAGAAGCAGGCCGTGACGGCCGTGAGTCGGCAGCGAACCTCGTTCTGATCGACTAAATTGATCGCGCTTACAGCGCATCGGTTTTATAAGAATTTTAAAACGCCCGGTTCCGCCGGGCGTTTTTTTATTACCGCGCCGCCGCCGCCCGTATCGCGGGCCAGATCTTTCCTTCAAGCTCGCCCGGATTGATCGGGCCGACATGCTTGTAGATAATCACGCCATTCTCATCGAGCACAAACGTCTCCGGCAGGGCGGCCACGCCATACTCAATCCCCGTGCGCCCGCTGTCATCAACCGCGACCGCCTCGAACGGATTGCCCAGCGCCTCCAGAAACGCCCGCGCTTTCTCCGGCTCGTTCTTGTAGTTGATCCCGATCACCCGCACGCCTTTTTCGGCCAATTCCACCAGCTTCGGATGCTCAATCCGGCACGGCGCGCACCACGAAGCCCAAAAGTTCAGCACGACCGGACCCTTGCCCCGCATTTCCTCATGCGTGAACCGCTGCCCGTCCGCCATCAAACGCGGCAGATCAAACGCGGGCGCGGTTTTTTCGATAAACGCCGACGGCAGCGCGTCACGATCCTCGCGGATCAGCAATCCCCACGCCATCACGCCCAGCAACCCGGCGAAGGCCAGTACAGGAATAAACGCCCTCATTTCACATCCGCCTTTGCCCGGCGGCGCGCGCCATCCAGGCTTTCCAACTCCGCCTTCACCCGCGCCGACCGCGCCAGTGTCCACCACAAAACCAGCACCAGCACGACCAGCGTGATGCCGTAACACGCCCATATATAAGGCGCGTATTTATCGTATTCGGGAATCATCGCGTCACTCCTGAACCGCCGCTTGGCGGATCGCCCGCACCCGCCGCTCGCGGATTTCCGCCCGCACACTGATAAGCCAAAGCGTCAGAAAATACATGTAGAACGCCGCGATCATCATCAATAGAGGCCGGTGAAAAACATCATGCAGGTTTTCCTCGCCGCCGATTGTCATGCTCGGCCCCTGATGCAGCGTATCCCACAGCTTCACGGAATATTTCGCCAGCACGGCAAAAACACTGCCCACCAGACAGAAAATCGCCGCCGCAGGCGCCGCCTTGGCCGGATCATCAAACGCATCCCACAGGGCGATATAGCCGATATAGAAGAAAAACAGGATCAGCTCCGAGGTCAGCCGCGCGTCCCAAACCCACCACGCGCCCCACATCGGCTTGCCCCAGATCGACCCCGTGACCAGCGCCAGCAATGTGAACGCGGCCCCGATCGGTGCGGCCGCCTTGGCGCTCAAATCCGCCACCGGATGCCGCCAGATCAGCGCGAACACCGAACAAACGCACATGATGAGATAGACGATAATCGACATCGCCGCCGCCGGAACATGCACAAACATGATCCGCGCCCCGTCTCCCTGCTTAAAGTCCGGCGGGACGACATAGATCGAGAAGTACAGGCCCACCGTGAACAGGATAACGGCGATAGCGGCCAGAAAAGGCAGGACTTTCCCGGACACGCGCATGAATTTATTCGGATTTGCAAAGCTCCACATACGCAACGGATAGCGCGAAGTTTCCGCGCCGTCCAGCGACGCCCCCGAACGCGACGCCAAGTCACATCCGCGCGCGCGTAAAATCAACGGGCGCCAACACAAACCCTTGCGCACCGTGCCCCTCGAAGGCATTCACGGGAAGCACAAATAAAACCCGCGAGCGACGCCATGACCTCCCCGACCCGCATCGACATCCCCCCCCTCGACCACAGCCTCGCCCCTGCCCTGCGCGAAGCCATTGACGGCAAGGCAAAGCCCGTCGGCGCGCTGGGGCGGCTTGAAGACCTCGCCCTGCAAATCGGCCTGATACGCGGCGATCTGCGCCCGGCCTTGGGCAAAGCCCGCTCGGTCATCTTCGCCGGGGATCACGGCATCACCGCCGAGGGTGTTTCGTCCCACCCGCCCGAAGTCACCGCCGCGATGGTCGGCAATTTCCTCGCGGGCGGGGCCACCATTTCCGCTTTCACCCGCATCGCGGATGCCGAATTGCTGGTCGTTGATGCGGGCGTGATGTCAGAGATTACGCCGCATCCCGCCCTCATCAACGCCAAAATCGCCCCCGGCACAGCCAATTCCGCTCTCGAACCAGCGATGACGCTGGCGCAGTGTAACGCCGCCATCACGCGCGGCATTGCGCTGGCTGATGAGGCCATCGCGGAAGGGGTAGACATCCTTGCGCCGGGCGAGATGGGCATCGGCAACACCGCCGCCGCCAGCCTGCT
>CALDZQ010000003.1 GCA_937944035.1 uncultured Neomegalonema sp.
CGCACCCCCCT
Source organism: uncultured Neomegalonema sp. (assembly GCA_937944035.1). Classification (GTDB taxonomy): domain Bacteria; phylum Pseudomonadota; class Alphaproteobacteria; order Rhodobacterales; family Rhodobacteraceae; genus JAHDDY01. The sequence goes on from CALDZQ010000003.1 coordinate 12, forward strand.
TGGCCGCATCGGCGGAGCCTCCGAGATCGCCGACGCCGTGGCGTTTCTGGCGAGCGAGAAGGCCAGCTACATCACCGGCGAGACGATCTACGTGGATGGCGGACGGCTGGGGATGAACTATACGTGTTGAGGCGAGGCTTGTGCTGAATTATCAGCCCGTAACAGTCATTGCCGGACTTGTTCAGCACAAGCGCAACGCCGTGCCGGCAATCCAGAGCAATATTTGGGACCTATATATTTAGCTAGCCGAACGCGCCATCATTTGAAAATGGCATTATCAGGCGGTTCTATGCTGTCCCATCGCTCGGCAATGGTAGCGCAAGCGGCTTCCATGTTTTGAAACCTCGACGTTGCATTGGTTGGCGCGCCGATGAAGGTGCCAGAGACGGCATCTAGTGTCAGGCAAAGCTTTTCCTCAGCTTCAGTTTCCGCGTCGGCCATCTTGTCGAGCATCTTTTGCGCTCCGAAGAGTGCGGACGACTGATAAAGCCCGACCTCTTCATTAAGCGGCTTGCCTTTCGCGTAACGAATGGTGACGAGACCTGTCCTAATTCGGTTGGTGCGCGTGACTCGCTGTACAGCCACCCGAATGTCAGGGTTTACGTTTACACCGTTCAAATTCATTTTGAACCCTTTGGGGTTCTCTACGACTTCCGCCTTCGGGAAAGTGCCCATTGAGAAGACTTTGGCATAGGCATCTAGGAAATCGCCATTCACATCGAGAGTTTCTCGCTCGAAATCGGAATCGGACATCATCGAGTGCAGACGTGCCGCCTCGGTGCTGAGTTTGCTAGCGTCCAAATCTCCAGACCTCAAGAACTTCGATATGAAGAGTTTCGCGCGATCATGCTGGATGATCCGAGCGATTTTTGGGTACTTACAATTACGAACGATTGTCCTCTTCACCCGCTCAGATGCGACCATGTAGTCGCTCAAATAGCGCGCGTTGACAGAAGGCTTCTTGACTAGCTTGTGTGTGGCCTTACTACTCATTTCAATCACTTTCTCAGGGAGGAAAAGGTGTGTCTGACATATACCTTAGCGCAGAATCAGAAAACGGGAAACGTCTCTCTATTGCACCTATAACGACGGCAAGACTTTCTCGCTGTCCGGAGCCACCTGAAGACACGAGTGGCTACTTTTTAACCGAAGATCAGCCATCGGACCCGACGGGCGTAGTTACGATATTGGCAAGAATCGCCGACGCTGATGCCGCCTTTCGGATTGGTCGCATGTTCAGCATGACGTGACTTAGATATCGTCTAACTGCATTTCGAGCGTGTCGCCGTATCGAGGGTATGCTCTGTCCAGAGACCTCTTGAAGCCTTCCCACGTTGACGATGCCCGCATAAGCGCGACAACGCCTGCAATGTGCTCTTTAAGCTGAGGGTGTCCGAACTCTGGATTGAACCATTGGTGGTGTTTAGACAGGCGTTCGCCCTTGCTGTTGGTGGGGTTGAGCACTTGTAGTTCTTCGGTCAATGTAGGCGCGAGCCGATCATAGACGAAATTGTTAGTCCATCCTCCGATTGTTCCGGGCCTTTGCGCCGACCCATCCCAGTCCCATCCTCGCAGCCGATAGATTTGCCTGTAGAAATCGTCAGGGAATGTCTTGGTCCACTTTTGGCGGTAGTCAGACAGGAAGCTTTCAAGAATATCAGCAAGTGCGTTTTTCGCTCGCATCTCCTGATAGCCTGTAGCCTCATCGACCAGAGCGATGATTCCGACCTTAGCAAAGCCTCGGATGAGCGACCAAGCGTGGTCAACCATGTTGGCTTGCTTTACCCCAGTTGCGCCTTGCTTCTGGGCCTCAATGATTGCATCGCAGACGTCAACAAGCACCTCTGCTGGATATCCGTAGCCCATATGTCCGGTAGGTGGCTGAAAGAAAACGGGCGATTTTAGCGCCATCTCTAAGTCGCTGTCTATGAAAGGTTTTAGCCATTTTTGGGACGCAAAACGGGGTATTTCGGCGCCTGTGTTCGAGGGTTCATTTTCGCTTCGGGGTCCACCACGCTTGATCCCTAAGCCATTGAACATCCCTCGCTGACTAAGAACACGGGTCTCATCATCTAAAACGTAGCAGTCAATTTTTACGCCACCGATTTCTAGAGGCTTGTCTGGGGAGCCTGCCAATGTTGTGGCGACTTCTGGCTTAGGGCTGGGAACGTCGAAAACGGAGTCCACCACTGCGTCGAATGTACCATCTGTAATCGGCTCTATGTTTTCCGGTTTTTTAGGCACTGATGAGTTCCTTGTAGGGAAGACGCTTCTGCGCCATGCGTGTGATTGACGGTCTTGTGGTCGAAGCCTTCAGCAGCAAGGCCATTGTAGGAGTTGAAGCTGTCGGTAACGACAGTAGCGCCAGCGGGGGCGTTGGAGCGGATGAAGCCCTTCAGGGTGACGGCTTTGGTGTTGGCTACAGGTGTAGCGCGAACCTGATCGTGTTCGTCGCGGATGCCGACAACAGCAGTCTTGCCAACAGCGCCACGACCTGCATTGAGTTTCTTGTTGGAGTGCTTGTTCTTCTCTTTGCCGCCAACGAATGTCCCATCAACCTGAACATGGTTTCCCATATCCGTGCCGCTGCCATTGCCGAGCCACGTTTCGCGGATGCGTTGAGCAAGGAACCAAGCTGATTTCTGAGTGATGCCGAGTTCACGCGCCATTTGCGTGGAAGGGATGCCCTTACGCGCGCTGGTGAGCATGAAGATTGCGAGAAGCCACTTCTGAAGTGGAAGGCGGGACTCAGCAAGGACGGTTCCGGTACGAACGCTGAAGTGCTTACGGCAATCCTTGCAGCGGTATGCCATCGGCTTGTGGTCTTTGCACTCGCTGACAGAAACGCTACCGCAGTGACCGCATACTGCCTCACCATTCCAGCGACGAGCCTCAAAGAACTGGCGAGCAGATTCCTCGTTCGGGAACTTCTGAAAAAACTCGAAAGTGCTAAGGGTATCTGGCTTGCTCATCGGGGACCTCGTTGCTTTCCGAACATAACTAGCCAAATTTCAAAACGATTGCAAGTTATTTTTGGCTAGTTAGATATTTAGGCCCCCAATATTTCCACTAGACCTGGACCTTCGGGACAAGCCCGAAGGTGACTGATTTTCCACAACTTTCAGGGCAAGAATCTGGACAGCAAACGCACCGCATCAGCGCCAAAACCACCGCCGCATCTGACCAGCGTTGCAGGGAATAAAAAAAGCCACCGAAAGCAATGGGATACATTGTCTTCGGTGGCTTTGAATAATTGGAGCGGGCGATGAGATTCGAACTCACGACCCCAACCTTGGCAAGGTTGTGCTCTACCCCTGAGCTACGCCCGCCCGCTCCGGCTTTCGCCTTGGAGCGCTTGATAGCGCCGCGCTTTGGTTAATTGCAAGCGCCAAATGCGGCTTTACAACAAATATCTATCAAGTGCCTGATTTAGACTGTTTTCAAAGTCCGTTTGCGTCAAGTGTGAAGCCGCAGTTAACCAAGTGTCGCCCCTCCCGCTCACGCGCGCCGCGACTCACCCGTGGAGAACCTCATGGCGACCGAGACCCCGTCCCTACCAAAAGCGGCGATGTGGATGGCCGGCGCGCTGACCGCGTTCACAACGATGGCGGTGTCCGGGCGCGAAGCGGGCAGGGTGATGGCCACCTCTGATCTGCTGTTCTGGCGCAGCATCATCGGATTTTTGATCGTCCTCGTCGCCTTGCGCGCCTCGCTCAAAGGTTTCACCCAAATCCGCACGCGCCGCATCGGTCTGCACCTGCTGCGTAATTGCGGGCATTTCTTCGGGCAATACGGCTGGTATTTCGCCGTCACCCTGATCCCCCTCGCACAGCTGTTCGCGCTGGAGTTCACCTCACCGATCTGGGTCGCCCTTGTGGCCCCGCTGTTTCTGGGCGAGCGGTTCACCGCCACCGGATTCGGGGCGATAGCGCTCAGCTTTTTTGGCGTGCTGCTGGTGGTCGGGGCGTTCGGCGAGACTTTCCGCTCTGATTTCGGCATCGGCCAAATCTGGGCGATGGCGGCGGCGGTCGGGTTTGCGGTCAATATGATCGCCACAAAGCGCCTGACGGGCACAGAGACGACGTTGTGCATCCTGTTCTACCTGACCCTGTTGCAAGCGCCGATGGCCCTGAGCGTCTCGCTCTCCCAAAACGCGACATTCCCGATCATTCCGCCCGATTCCGTCACCGCCTTCTGGGTGCTGGCGCTCAGTATCGGCGGTTTGGCGGCGCATTTTTGCATGACGCAAGCCTTCCGCTACGGCGATGCGACCGTGGTTGCGCCGATGGATTTCTTCCGCCTGCCCCTGATCGCCCTCGTCGGCATGGCGTTTTACAACGAGCCGCTGGCATGGAACGTCCTGATGGGCGGCGCGCTGATCTTCGTCGGCAACTACATCAACACCCGAAGGGCGCGGGCGTAATCACCACGCCCCGAACCGCTTGAAGATCACCACGATCAACGGCCCCATCGCAAAGCAGTAAAGGCCCATCCACAGGCACTGGACCTCGTATCCGACGCCCGCATCGATCAGCGCCCCCGTCAGGCCCGGCCCCAGCGCGCTGGAGAACACCATCGCCGCCATGCTCAGCGAGCGGATCGCGCCGAGGTGCTTTGTGCCGTACAATTCCGCCCACATCGCCCCCGATGTCGCCATTCCCGCACCGGCGCTCATCCCCACCATGCCCAGCGTGAACAGCGCCGTCACGGGCGCGTCAAACTGCGACAGCGCCAGCATTCCGAAGCCCAGCGGGATCAGGTACAGCGGCATCACACGGCAGGCGGTGAAGCGGTCCACCAGCATCCCGAACACCAGTGAATTACCCACCGACAGCGCCGCATAGACCGGAAAGCCGGCTGTAAACTGCGCCAGCGTCCAGCCCTTGATCTCGGCGATATGCGCCTGATGGAACAATACCGATGTCCCGATCAGCGGCGACGCCATCAGCACGGGCAACAGCACCCAGACCAAGCCGTTGCGTACCACTTCAGGCCGCGTCCAATGCCGCCCGCCAAGCCCCGTGAGCAGCTTTTTGCCCTCCGCAACCCCTTCCGGCGCGCGCTCGCCGCCTCGTAAAACCGCGTAATACAGCGGCACAAGGCCCAGCAGCAGAAGGCCCGCGACGAACAACCAAACCGTCCGCCACTCCATGCTCAGCAACAGCAGGGCGATGATCGCGGGCAGGAACCCCTCGCCCAGCGGATGCCCCCATCCGGCAACCGCCAGCGCCTTGCCCCGCGTCGCCGCGAACCAGCGCGCAATGGTCGTCACCTCCAGATGCGACAGCATCCCCTGCCCCAAAAACCGCAGCAGATAGATCACGATGAACAGGCCGAACGCCGTGCTGACCTGTGACATGCCGATGCAGGTGACGGCCAGCCCGGCCATGATCCCCGCGCCCAGAATCCGCGCATCGACCCGGTCAACAATGCCGCCCATGTAGACCAGCGTAACCGCCGACAGCAATGTGGCGGCCATATACAGCCCGCCGAACTGCCCGTGGGACAGGCCCAACTCTGCCCGCAACTGTCCCCCGAACAGCGAGATAAAAAAGGTCTGCCCGAAACTGGACGCAAAGGCCAATAACAGCCCCGCGCCCAACCAGGACGCATTTTCACGAAGAAACCGGATTGAATTCATGCGCAATCTCATGCCCTGCCTGAGGCCGGAATACCAGCGCGGGATTATCCCCCTGCGGTGACATCACGCGCAGGCGGCACGTGAATCGCAGGGCGTTCAGTCCTTGGCGTTATCGTCCCCATGCCGTGCGCGGCGGCGGCCTGTGCGGCCCCGCTGTTTGGCCGCGCCTTTGGCGGCGTCTTCGAGCAGCTTTATCATCGGGTGATCGGCATTCTCATCCGTGCGGTGGATCGCGAGCAGGGCGGCGGCTGCTTCGGCGGAGTGTTCCGGCTCCTTAAGGCCGAACGCCCAGTCGAAGAAGATCGAGCGGTGTTCCTCGACGTACAGATTCTCCATGACGAGCGCATCGGCGATCAGGCCGCGATGATCCCATTCCGATGTCTGCTTCATGGCCGTACTCCGCATCCTGTGTGGTTGTGCAGGGTTAAGGTCTTCCGACTGTCAGTGCCGGATATATTCCGGCAATCCAGAGCACATTTGCGCCGAGCGCCGCGTTTATGTTTGAACAAGTCCGGGATCATTGTGCAAACTCTCAATGTGGTCTGCCGCATTTCATAACCGATGAGATTGCGATGAATTTGCGCGCTGGCAAGCGTAAATATCGATGAGGGCTTGCTAATTCGCCCCGCCTGCTTATATTGCACCGCAACACAGGTCGCGCGTGGAGAACAGGAATACTGTTCGCGGGCCTTTGTATCGGCGCATCGTCTGAGGATGGTGTGACCGGTGGCGCCGGATGGCGCAGTACATAAGCGGCTTATCTGCGCAGGCTTCTCCCAAAATATCTCGCGAAACGCGCCGGATTTTTGTCTGGTGCTGCTTTGCTATCGAATGAAAGTGTTGATTTGACACAATTTTCTGACCTCGGCCTTGCCGAGAAGCTCCTTCGTGCCGTGGCCGAAGAAGGCTACACACAACCGACCCCGATCCAAGAGGCCGTGATCCCTGTGATGATGGAGGGGCGTGACCTTGTGGGCATCGCCCAGACCGGAACCGGCAAAACGGCGGCGTTTACGCTGCCGCTGCTGGATCGTATTCTGAAACTCGAACTGACGCCGCAACAACGCGGCTGTACCGCGATCATCCTCGCGCCGACGCGTGAGTTGGTGGCGCAGATTGCGGATAATATCCGCACCTATGGCCGCTTTTCCAAACCGGCCGTTGCGCTGGTGGTTGGCGGAACCAAGCATGGACCCCAGATCAAGGCGATGGCGCCGGGAGTGGACATCCTTGTCGCGACGCCGGGACGGTTGCTCGACCATATGAGCACCGGGGCCATCCGGCTTGATAAGACATCCGTAATCGTGCTGGACGAGGCCGATCAGATGCTCGATCTGGGCTTTATGCCCGCCATCCGCGAAGTGCTGCGCAAGATGCCGAAACAGCGCCAGACGGCCCTGCTGTCGGCGACGATGCCCAAGCAGATTCGTGAATTGGCGCGGGACTTCCTGACCGACCCGGCGGAGATTGCGGTGACACCCGCTTCGCGCCCGATTGAGCGGATCGACCAAAGCGTGCGGCACATGAGCCATAGCGACAAGCGCGAAACGCTGAACCTGCTGCTCAAAGACGATGACGTGGAATGCGCGATTGTCTTTACCCGCACAAAACGCGGTGCGGACCGTGTGGCGGAAAGCATCGTCAAATCGGGCCTGAACGCGGCGGCGATTCACGGCAATAAAAGCCAGAACCAGCGCGAGCGCACGATGCGCGACTTTAAAGCGGGACGCACGACGATCCTCGTGGCGACCGATATTGCCGCGCGCGGGCTGGACATCGACGGTGTGTCGCATGTGTTCAACTACGAACTGCCGAACGTGCCCGAAGCCTATGTTCACCGCATCGGCCGCACGGCCCGTGCGGGACGCAGCGGGATTGCGATCTCGTTTTGTGATGGCAGCGAGCGCGGCTATCTCAAAGACATCGAAAAGCTGATCGGAAATCCGCTGGAGGCCATCGGCGATCCGCAGCCGTTTGAAGATCCGCCCACGAAAAAACAGGGGCAGCAGGCGAATAACCGCCGTCCCAGCTTTGCCAAACCGACCCAGCGCAAGCCGCGCGCGTCGCAGAGTGCGAACAGCGGCAAGGTTGATGGTTCGAAACCGAGCCGTCCACGCCGCTCGCGCCCGCGCCGCAAAACGACCAGCGCGGTGGCCGGATAAAATTTACGGCCCCGCATTCCGGTGCGGGGCCGTTTTTTGTGAGCTGATTGCGGGCGCTCAGACCTTTTTGACGAATTGGGATTTGAGCTTCATCGCGCCGATGCCATCGATTTTGCAGTCGATGTCATGGTCACCGCCAACGAGGCGGATGCTTTTAACTTTGGTCCCTACTTTGACGACCGAAGAAGACCCTTTAACTTTCAAGTCCTTGATGACCGTCACGCTGTCCCCGTCTTGCAGGGGCGTGCCATTGGCGTCGCGGATGGTGGCATCGGCCTCCCCCGCCCCGCTGGCCGACCACTCATGGGCGCATCCGGGGCAGACAAGCATCGTGCCGTCCTCATACGCATAAGCGCCGGAGCAATTCGGGCAGGCGGGTAAATCTACCATTTAACGGTCTGACTCCTTCCAGCGCGGATTGATCCACGGCTGTTGGTTCGAGGCGGGCAGCAGATCGCGGCCAAGGATATGATCCGCCGCCTTCTCGCCCGTCATAATCGACGGCGCGTTGAGGTTGCCGTTGGTGATGCGCGGGAAGATCGAGCTGTCGGCGAGGCGCAGGTTATCCACGCCAATCACGCGGCAATCCGGGTCCACAACCGCCATCGGATCGCTGCGCCGTCCCATCTTCGCCGTCCCGCAGGGGTGATAGGCGCTCTCGGCGTTTTCGCGGATGAAGGCGTCCAGCTCATCGTCGCTCTGCACGTCATCGGAAGGCGAGATCGCCTTGCCGCGATAGGGATCGAAAGCCGGTTGCGCGAAAATCTCGCGGGTGATGCGGATGCAGCGGCGGAAATCTTCCCAATCTTCGGGCTGGCTCATATAGTTGAACAGGATCGACGGCGCGTCTTTCGGGTCGGCCGAGTTGAGCGCCACGCGCCCGCGAGACGGCGAGCGCATCGGCCCGGTATGCGCTTGAAATCCATGACCTTCCGCAGCCGCTTGCCCGTCATAGCGCACGGCCATCGGCAGAAAATGGAACTGGATGTCAGGATACTCGACCCCCGGTTTGGAGCGGATAAAGCCGGTGCTTTCAAAGTTATTCGTCGCGCCCAGCCCCGTCTTGGTGAACAGCCATTGTGCGCCCAGCGCGGCTTTGCCGATCAGGTTCCAGTATTTGAACAGCGTGATCGGCTGGGTGCAGGCTTGCTGGATGTAGAGTTCGAGATGATCTTGCAGGTTTTGCCCCACGCCCGCGCGGTCGGCGACAACCTCAATGCCATGCTCCGCCAGATGAGCGGCAGGACCAACGCCGCTGAGCATCAGGATTTTCGGGGAGTTGATCGAGGAGGCGGAGATGATAACTTCGCGCCGCGCCGTGACAGTTTCGATATTGCCGCCGCGCTCGATCTCAACGCCCGTGGCGCGCCCCTCTGAGAGGGTGACTTTGCGGGCGAAGCACTGGATCATTGAACAGTTCCTGCAGCTAGCCCTAGATATAACCGGCAAACCCGACGAAGCCATGCTGGTTGGCGAACGTGCCTATGGTCGGGCTTCTAAGCTCCAACAGCCTGTAGCGATGGCCGGCACTTTGTGTCACATGTGCCTGATAAAACAGCGGATCGACCTGCCGTTTGAAGTGGAATCACAAGAATTGCTCACAGTGACCACTGACTATCAGATGTCTTTCTGGAAACTCTGGGCGCGGTTTTGTTGTGCGATGGCAAACACCAATGATCCCGAATTTTCCATCCGTGAAATAAGCGATGTGCGGGCAAACCTAGAGGCGATGGGCGTTAAGGTGGCTCTGTCGAACATTATGGCTGCAGAAACAAGTTTGCTCTTGCAAACCAATCAAGTGTCCGTGGCGCTTGATCGAATTGCGGTCGCGAAAAAACACATTGAGCTTACCGGCGAGCGTTACTACGAATCGGAAATTCTTCGTTTGGAGGGTGACGCTTACAGATCGACTGATCAACGAGATCAGGCGGAAAAAGCC
>CALDZQ010000004.1 GCA_937944035.1 uncultured Neomegalonema sp.
CAGCACCGCGTATTCCGACAGCATCGAATCGATGACCTCGTAATCCGCATGGTCGCCGATCTGTTTGAGCGGGAAGTGACGTTTTTCGGTTTCCTGATCGATGAAGGCCGAGTGACGCTGCGAGAACGTCCCGCGCGTGGAATCTTGCCCGGACAGGCGCACCGGAATGCCGTCTTTGATAAGCGAGCCGAACGCCATTGCCTCTGCGGTGGCCCAGTCAAAGCCCCCACCCGTCTCGAACATCTTCTTCTTGGCTTCCAAAAGGCGGCCCACGGTGCGGTGGGGGGTAAAGCCTTCGGGGACCGTGGTCAGCGTGTTGCCGATCGCGTTCAGCGCGTCAATGTCATAACCGGTGGAGCCGCGCTGGTATTCGCCGCGTCCGGTATCGAGACCCGCCCAACGGCCATCAAGCCAGTCGGCTTTGTTGGGGCGGAAGTTCGCGCCGATCTCGAATTCTTCCTGCAAATGCTGCTGGAAGTCGTCTTTCATGGCTTTCAGTTCATCCGCTGTCAGTACGCCCTCATCAAGCAGGCGCTGGCTGTAGAGTTCGACGACGGAAGGGTGGCCTTTGATCTTCTTATACATCAAGGGCTGCGTGAACATCGGTTCATCGCCCTCGTTATGGCCGAAGCGGCGATAGCAGAAGATGTCGATGACCACGTCTTTGTGGAAGGTCTGACGGTATTCCGTCGCCACTTTCGCGGCGTGAACAACGGCTTCGGGATCGTCGCCGTTGACGTGGAAAATCGGCGCTTCCACCATAAGTGCGATGTCGCTGGGGTAGGGCGAGGAGCGCGAGAAACGCGGGGCGGTGGTAAAACCGATCTGGTTGTTCACGATAATATGGATAGCCCCGCCCGTGCGGTGGCCCGCCAACCCTGAAAGCCCCAGACACTCCGCAACCACGCCTTGTCCGGCAAAGGCCGCATCGCCGTGCAGCAGGACGGGGATAACGCCCGTGCGATTGGTATCATCGTTTGTCTGCCGCTGTTTCGCGCGGGCCTTGCCCAGCACAACCGGATTGACCGCCTCCAGGTGGGACGGGTTGGCGGTGAGTGACAGGTGGACTTTGTTGTCGTCAAACTCGCGGTCGGAGGACGCGCCGAGGTGGTATTTCACATCGCCGGAGCCGTCCACGTCTTCCGGTTTGAAGCTGCCGCCCTGGAACTCATGGAAGATCGCGCGGAACGGCTTGGCCATGACGTTGACCAGTACGTTGAGGCGGCCCCGGTGGGGCATTCCGACGATGATGTCGCTGGCGCCCATCGCGCCGCCGCGCTTGATGATTTGCTCCATCGCGGGGACCAGTGCCTCACCGCCGTCAATGCCGAAACGTTTGGTGCCGGTGTATTTGACGTTGAGGAATTTCTCGAACCCCTCCGTCTCGACCAGCTTGTTGAGAATGGCTTTGCGGCCTTCCGGCGTGAAGCTGATCTCTTTGTCATATCCCTCGATCCGTTCCTTCAGCCATGCGGCTTCGGTGGCGTCGGAGATGTGCATGTATTGCAGGGCGAACGTGCCGCAATAGGTGCGTTTAACCAGCGCGTTGATCTCGCGCATCGACGCGATCTCAAGGCCGAGGACATTGTCGATAAAGATCGGGCGGTCGAGATCTGCCTCGGTAAACCCGAAGAAGGTGGGGTCAAGCTCCGGCGCGTGGTCGACATTGACGATGCCGAGCGGGTCGAGATTGGCCGCAAGGTGGCCCCGGATGCGGTGGGCGCGGATGAACATGATCGCGCGGATCGAATCGAGCGTCGCGTCGCGGACGGCATCTTGGTCCAGCTTTACGCCTTTCGCCCCGGCCTTATCGGTGATTTTCTTGGCGAGGGCTTTTTCGGAGGGAACCTCGTCCCATTGCCCGTCAAGCGCGGCGACCAATTCACCATTGGCACGGGGCGGCCAGTCCGCCCGTTGCCAGCTTGCACCGCCGGCGTTGGCTTTGGCGGTGGACGCATCGTCGCCCAGACCCTCAAAGAACGCCCGCCACTCTGCGTCAACGGATGACGGATCATCCGCATGGCGCGCGTGCATGGCTTCAACGTAGACCGCGTTTGCGCCGTGGAGAAAAGAAGATGGTTCGAAGAGGGCTTTACCGTCAGTGCGGTTGTCTTCGGTTTTGCTCATTTTGGCCGCGCAGGGATTTGCCCCGCGTGCTCCCTTGGGACGATTAAACTGCCGGATCGCAACACCGCGCATCCGGCGGACAGATATACGCTTTGCCGGAAAAATCTTAACAAAGCGCGCGATTCGGTTATCTCTTAGCCTATTGTTACAGGTGATGCACCGAAGTCTGTGCAGGAATACCAAAAACCAGGCACTTATGCGTTATTCACTCGTGATTTTGGCGGGTTGCTTCAACTTGAAAGAGACAGCGGGTGCGCCGATATGCTTAATATGAGTACGATCACCCTTGCAGAACTCGACGACAGACGCGCCCAGTGCCGACGCCTCGTAAAGCGGCGGGCGGCGTTGTCCGGCGTGGTGGCCGCCACGCCTTTGCCGATGCTGGATGCGGCGGCTGATCTGGGCATTCTGATGCGGATGCTGCCGAAAATCAGCGCCGAGTTCGACCTGACGCCAAAAGATATTGAGGCACTGGACCCCGAAAGCCGCGCCATCGTCTACACCACCGTCAAAAAGCTGGGGGACAGTTTCGTGGGGCAGGTGGTGACACAGCGGGCGGTTATGGCGGTGCTGACACGGCTGGGCGCGAAAGTGGCGGGCAAACAGGTGGCACGGTTTACCCCGATCATCGGTCAGGCGACGGCGGCGTCGATCAGCTTTTGGCTGATGCGGCATATTGGCAATAAACACATCGAAGACTGCTATGCGGTCGCCCGTGCAAGGGCGGAACGACGGATGTTCGGTGAAGGCGCGGTGATAATCGAGGTCGAACGCGTGACGCGGTGAGGGCGGCGGCAATCACGCATTATTTAGACCATCCTGAACGATATAAGGATCATTCCGGATAGTCTAACTTCTTGTTTTGGCGCGTTTTCCGAGCCGGGCAATGAACCCATTGCCCTTGACAACGCTTTAGGTACGGCCCCCTCCCCGCACAGCGGAAAGGGGGAAGGCTGTTATCAGATCAGCGACAACAACTTGCGCGCGGCTTCTTCGGATGATGCGGGGTTCTGTCCCGTGACCAGCTTGCCGTCCACCACCACATGCGACGCCCAATCGT
>CALDZQ010000005.1 GCA_937944035.1 uncultured Neomegalonema sp.
GTGTGACGGCGTAAATACGGTCATTCCCGTGCGAGGGTGGCATCACAACCGTCGGATCGGACGATGTGAGCAATTCATGCATCGCTTCTTTATTGGGCAGCCAGTCCACCGCTTGGGATTTGCCCTCCAGCGCCACCTGCAGGCCTTGCGCGCCGACAATCGCATACCGCGCCGACGCGCCATCCTCGCCCAGTTCGGAAACCCATTTCAGATACCGGCTCGGCAGAGAGATCGCCAGCGACCCGGCCAATTCACCATCCCTGAAGACGGGCGCGCTGGCCACCAACACGGGCCGTTTGGAAATCTGACCAAGCTTATAAGCGGTCACAGTGCGGCGCGGGTTGTCGAAGAACTGTTCAAATTCAGTCGTTCCGCCGACGAACAAAGGCTCCGTCAACGGAAACCCGCACCGCATATAACCGTCCGGCTCCACCAACCCCGCGAAGGAGGCGCTTTCATCGCGCTCCACGAGAGATTTCATCATCGCCTTGCAGGTCTCCGGCGGCGCGTCCATGTCCAGTTGACTCTCGATGGCCGTCAGTGATCCGAACGCTTCCAGAATACGGCCACGCTCAAGGCTGCTTTCGGTAATGGCATCACGGGCAATCGCCGCCCGCCGCAAAACTTTCGTTTCCTGATAGGCTTTTATACCCTGCGCCACCGCCAAAACCCCGACCGGCAGGGTGGCGAATGCCAGTAGAAGAGCAACGATAGCCCGCAGGCTCAAGGCCCGTGGACTCAAACCCTGCGCGCGGTGATGCACATCTTCCAGGGCATCGAAGTTCACTTCATCGCCTCTTCGAGCGTGACTTCATGGCCAAATTTTTCCGCTTCTTCATCGGTCAGATTGCCCGTTTCCATCATCTCGGTCAGGCGCAAGCGCGCGCGGCTGACGCGGCTTTTAATCGTTCCAACCGCGCACCCGCAGATTTCCGCCGCTTCCTCGTAGCTGACCCCCGATGCACCCACCAGCGTAAGTGCCTCGCGCTGGTCGGCGGGGAGTACCGCGAAAAACCGTTCAAAGTCACGCATCTCAAGCGTACCGTCATGCGCGGGTTTCTCACTCACCAGCGCGGCGTGTTGCCCGTCAACATCTTCAACCTCGCGGCGGGTTTTGCGGAATTCCGAATAAAATGTGTTGCGCAAAATTGTGAACAGCCAAGCGCGCATGTTCGTGCCAACCTCAAATCTTTCGAGATTGCTCCACGCTTTCAGGACAGTTTCCTGCACCAGATCATCGGCGCGCGAAGGATCACGGACCAAACTGCGGGCAAATGCGCGAAGATTGGGCACATGCGTGACCAATTCGTCGGCCAGCTTCGTTGAGGCAGCCATTATTTTCCACCCGAAGACTTCAGTTGGTCGAGCAGGGATTGAAGCTGGTCCGGTATCGGTTCGCTCGCGACCTGATCGAACACACGCTTCAGGTTTTGCGCGATAGCATCCTCTGCGCCTTGGTCAGATTCTGTCTGACCGTTCCCCTGCTCATATTGTTTGCCATCAGCCATGTATTTTCCGGTTTTCAGATTAATTAGAGCATATAAAGGAACAAACGCCGCTGGCGCGTGTTAGTTCCATGACTAATCCGCTTAATTGCGACTGACTTTTTTTGAAACATGTATCATCGGACATCATGACAAACTCTCCCTCCCTCGACCTTCACGGCGCCATCGCTCCCCATCTGACCTTTTTGCGCCGATTCGCCCGCGCATTGTCAGGCAGTCAGGATCGGGGAGATCGTTTTACTGCGGCGACTCTGGAGGCGATTCTGGCGGATCGATCTGTTTTCGAGGCCGATCTGCTGCCGCGCGTGGCGCTGTTCAAAGTTTTTTGCACGATCTGGTTCGAGGCTGAAGACAGTGCGACACTGCCGGGCGACCTCGGCGATTTAGCGGTTTCGGCGGATCAGCGGCTCGATCAGCTCGCCCCCCGCGCCCGTCAGGCTTTCCTGCTCAACGCGCTCGAAGAGTTTTCAATCGCAGACATTGCCACGATCATGCAGGTCAGCGCTGACGAGGCGCAATCGTTGTACAATGCCGGATTGGAGGCAATTCGCGCCCAAACCCGCTCGCGCATTATGATAATCGAGGATGAACCGATTATCGCGATGGATATTGAGTCCATTATTACCGAGATGGGCCATGAATGTACCGGAATCGCCGATACCCGCGATACGGCCGTTGCGCTGGCTGCCCAGACGAAGCCGGATATGATCCTTTCGGATATTCAACTCGCTGACGGCTCATCCGGCATCGACGCGATCCGTGACATCCTGGCCGCGTCACCGCTTCCGGTCATTTTCATTACCGCCTTCCCGGAGCGTCTGCTGACCGGGGAGCGGCCGGAACCGACCTTCCTGATTACCAAACCGTTCAAGCGTGCTTCGGTCGAAGCGGCCATTTCTCAAGCGCTGTTCTTCAACGACGCCATGAGCATCGATGCGCTTCCGGAGGGCATTACATAACGTAAGGGCGCTACCGCCCGCCCAGTATCCGGTCCAGTCGCCGGGTTGACAGCACCCGTTTCAAAAAGCCCGCCACGTAAGTCGGTGTTGTCACGTAGTAGCGCGGGTTCGGTCGCGTCGCTTCGGCGGCGTGGATCAGCTTTTTCAGCACCGCTTCAGGGCCAAGTTCGTACTTGTCCTTTTTGTAGGCGCTGTAGAGCCGGGTCTCCAATTCGGTCCGGTAAAATTCCTTCCAGACCGAATTTTCCGCGCCGGGCTTGACCCATTTCTCGTAATGCGCCGCCGCATTTTCGCGGATTTTGCTGGTCACAGGGCCGGGTTCGATCAGACAGACATCAATCCCCGTGCCCGCCAGTTCCATCCGCATTGTATCGCTCAACCCTTCGAGCGCGAATTTGGTGCTGTTATACGCCCCCCGCGTTTTCAGTGCGGCAAAGCCAAGCACAGATGAGCACTGAATAATCCGCCCCGCCTTCTGCGCCCGCATCACTGGGATCACCCGCCGCGTCAGCGTGTGCCAGCCGAAGAAATTCGCCTCGAATATTTGCCGCAGGGCGTCGGTGGGCAAGTCTTCGGTCATGCCGGGAATTCCGTAAGCGCCGTTGTTGAACAGCGCGTCAATCCGCCCCCCGCTCAGCGCCATCGCCGCCTCAAATCCCGCATGAATGCTGGCGTCATCCTCGTAGTCGATCAACACCGACTCCAACCCCTCCGTCCGCATCCGCTCCACATCTTCGGGCTTGCGGCAAGAGGCGATCACCTGCCACCCCCGCGCCTTCATCCCGTGCGCGCAGTGATAGCCGATGCCGCTGGAACATCCGGTGACGAGCATGGTCTTATTCATGGTCCGGGTCGTGTTCTGGGTCATGGGGTGAAAGCCTCCTCGTTTCACATGGTACATTGCACGGCATCGCCGCCCGCGCTACCTCGGTCCTATGGAATGGAGCGCCGAAGGCATCCTGCTTTCCGTGCGTAAGCATGGCGAGAATGCCGCGATCATCGAAACACTGACCGCAGAACATGGCCGCCATGCCGGATTGGTGCGCGGCGGGGCAGGGCGGCGCTATACCGCGACCCTCCAACCGGGCAATCAACTCGCGTTGACATGGCGCGGGCGGCTGGAGGAAAATCTGGGCAGCTTTTCCCGTGTCGAGCTGGTGCGCTCGCGCATGGGCGATGTGGTCAATGACCGCGAGGCGTTGGCCGTGCTCGACTCCGCCCGCGCGCTCTTGTGCGTTTACCTGCCGGAGCGCGAGGTCTTATCAGCGATGTATCACGCCACCGAAGCGCTGTTCTCGGTTTTGGCCACCGCCGACGCGCGCCGCCTGGCCTATGCGAGATGGGAAATCCTGCTGTTGTCGGAGTTGGGTTTCGCGCTGGATCTGGAACGCTGCGCGGTCACGGGCGCGCGGGAGGGATTGGCTTATGTCTCGCCGCGTTCGGGGCGCGCGGTCACGGCACAGGCGGCGGGCGAATATGCCGGAAAACTGCTAAAGCTGCCGGATTTTATCCAGCGCCAAAGCGTAGCGCCAACGCGGGCCGAGCTGCATGAGGCACTGCTGCTGACCGGACATTTCCTAGACCATTGGGCGAATCCGGCTCACGATCAACAGCAAACGCCACCAGCCCGTGAAAGGTTGATGACGTTGCTCTCAAGAACCCAATAAATTCGTCGGGACGATCGTAATTCCCCAACAACAATCATCCCCTGCCCACTTGGAAGGGCTGTCCCGTCGACGGATTGATCCGGTTCTGGAGTATTTCAGCGGTTGTGGCCGCTGAAAACTCTGTGCTTCGTTCAAAAGTGTCTTAAAACGCCTTGAACTTAACCACTGTCTCGCCTTCGGCATTGCGCAGTTCTAACTCCGCAAAACCGGGTGCAATCACGTATTCGCCAGCGCTTTCAAGTGCTTCGATATATGATTTCTCGACCTCAAGATTGGGACACGCCATCGATGTCGTGAAGATGTTGGCCATCCCGAATGTGCCCTGCTTGGCAGTCGAGTATTCACCGCCATAGCTGTTGCACGGTCCCTGACCACCGGCAAAACCACTGTCGCCGTCGAAATGCAGTTCCGCATTCGATGTGACCGCGCGTCCGGCGACCGAGATCAACCGCCAAGACGTGCCGGAGAGATCTGAATCATCCGCGCGAATTGTCGAGGCAACCGATACAGGTTCCGGTGCGACCGCCGCCATTTCAATATCCGCCTCAGGTGCGGGCATGGCAGGTTGTTCGATTGACGTTATCGTCATGGCGGGTTCCGCCGCAGGCATTGTTTCCTCAACCGTCACACCGGCAGAGGTCGCAATCGTGACAGGGCGCTCGAAATCCGGGCGCGGCTGTGGTGAGGGGACCATTGCAACGGTCGTGTAGCTTGCCTGTTCAAGGGCGCGGGTCGGGCGGGCGCGGGGCGCCGGCGCATAAACCGGACCCAGATCAAGCGGTGCAGCCGCGACAACGGTTTGTACAGGCGTCAGCGCCGCCATAACCATCGGCTCAGGCTGTGGAGCGGGTTTCGGCTGTGCGGCCGCTTTTTGCCGTGGTGTCGGCGTGGTGGTGATCTCGCTTCCCGCCGTGGTGTTGTAGCTCATGGTTTCCATGATCTCGGACACGGGCATGATTGTCACACCAGATGACGCGGGGGATGGAGCCGCAGCCGCAGGCATAACGCTTTCGCCTTCATTGACCAGCGATTGCCACATCATCTCCGCCGAATCCGCAGCGCCGGATTGTGCGGCGATTTGAGGTGTCACCACACCGTATTGTCCGCCCAGTGTCTCCGCTTCAAGCGCGGGCTGGTCAAAGGTCGAGGTCTGGGTCATGGTTTCGGCGGCCGGTTGATCGTAAACCAGCGTTGACGCACTGCTTTCCACCATTTCAGGCTGCATCATCACAGGCTCGTCCATGATCGGCTTGGCCATAACAGGCTCTACCATCATCGGCTCGGCGATAAACGGTTCCGCCATCGCCTGTTCCACCATCATCGGCTCTGCCGTCATTGGCTCGACAGTGACCGTTTCACCAAACATCGGTTCGGTCATCGGCTGATAGGTTTCGACCTGCGCATCAAAAGTCGACATCGGCTCGATATAGCTGGATGCCGGGGCCATCATCGTTTCGGCAGCGGGCATAGGCTCCGCAGCGGGCAACGCATAGCTTGTCATTTCCGAACCGCTGATCGTCTCGGACGAATAGGATGGCTCCAAAGTCGCGTAGCTCGGCGTGGAGGCGACACTCGCCTCATAGGTTTCATATGTCTGTGTCACAGGTGCGGGGGCAACCGTATCCAGCTGATACGCGCTTGATGTCAGCGTGTCGCCGTAAGTCAGCCCGGTGCTGGCAACCGAACTCACACCGAATGTCGGGGTCAACGTCGTTGCGGGAACTGCGGCGGCAACAGGGGCGACACTGTAAGTCGGCGTTTCAACCGGGGCTGACAGCGGCGCGATGGCAACCGCACCGTCATTGTAAGACGGGATCGAGTAGGCTGCCGTGCTTTGTTGAAGTACGGATGACGGGCCGGTTACGGGCGCGCCATAGACGGACTCAAACGTTTGCAGGTTCGCGGCGTGCGAGCCTTCGATATAGGTCGGATTACCGGGTGCGGGGGTTGGTTGATACACAACCGTTGTCTCCGCCGGCTTCGACAAAGGAGCCGTGAGAGAGCCGAAAGCCTGTCCGAACCGGTTTTCGCACCCGGACAATACCGTGACCAGCGCTGTGCCAAGCGCCAGCCGTGCAACAGTCTTCATTCTCGCGTTTGCCACTGACATCGCTTATTTCTCCTTGGCTCTGTTGCCATCAATCCGGTCAGTCGAGACCGGTCCGTCCCATCGCTAAAAACTTACCGCGACGTTCCGCTTTGATTGCATCAGGCGACATTCCATCAAAAATTTCAAGCATTTCCGCAATCTTCTTACGAAGTCCGTTGAACGTGCTCATCGGATCGCGATGAGCACCTCCAGTGGGTTCGGGAACAATTGCGTCCACTACAGCAAGGGAAAGCAAATCCTGGGCCGTTAACCTTAGAGCGGCGGCGGCGTCTTTCGCTTTGTCCTGCGATTTCCACAAAATAGAGGCGCATCCCTCCGGCGAAATCACCGAATATATCGAGTGTTCGAGCATTAAAACGCGGTTCGCGGTGGCCAGGGCGATGGCCCCGCCGGACCCGCCCTCACCCACAACCGTGGATATAATCGGCACACCGATCTCCAGACATTTCTCGGTAGAGCGCGCAATCGCTTCCGCCTGACCGCGTTCCTCGGCCCCTTTGCCGGGAAACGCACCCGGTGTGTCGATAAAGGTGAGCACGGGAATCCCGAAACGATCCGCCATGTCCATCAACCGCACAGCCTTGCGATACCCTTCAGGCCGCGACATCCCGAAGTTGCGCTTGAGACGTTCAGCGGTATCCGCGCCTTTCTCATGGCCCAGTACCATTACGGACCGGTCCTCAAACCGCCCGATCCCGCCGATGATCGCGCTGTCCTCAGCGAATCCCCGATCCCCCATCAGGGGTGTGAAATCGTCAATCAGCGCCGCCACGTAATCCACCGTATGGGGGCGGTTTGGGTGGCGGGCGACCTGACATTTCTGCCACGGGGTCAGTTTGTTGTAAATGTCGCTGAGATGCTTTTGCGCCTTATCGGACAGCTGCCCGACCTCGGCCTCAATATCCATACCGGAGTCAGCGCCCGCCAAGGCTTTCAGCTCCGTGGCCTTGCCTTCCAGTTCAGCAATCGTCTTTTCAAAGTCGAGATATTGAAGCACGTTGGGAATCCATTCTGCGTAGTATCAATCGCTACATTCTTCTACCTGCCCTAAAGCAACCCGTCGAGTGTCTCTCCCAAAAGGGCCAGTTCTGCGGGATTGCTGAGGCGGTGGTCGGCTCCCCGCAACAGAATCGCCCGTATATCGTTGCCATCAATATGGTTAACGAGTCGTAACGCCGTCTCATAGGGGACCGCGTCGTCTGCTGTTCCCTGCAACAGCCGGACAGGGCAGGGCGCTTTGAGCGGGCTTTGCAAGACGAGATTCTCACGCCCGTCTTCGATCAGCTTGCGGGTTATGACATAGGGGCCGTCATCATACTCGCTGGGCACATCAACATGGCCGCGCTCATAAAGAAGACGCCTTTGCGCCAGCGTCGCATTGCGCCACATCGATTCCTCCGTGAAGTCAGCGGCGGCGGCGATGCCGATCAATCCGGCCAGCCGCTCCGGCATCGCCCGCATCAGCAACAGTGCGATCCAGCCACCCATCGACGATCCGACCAGAATTTGCGGGCCTTCGGTAAGGTGTGCCAGCGCATCCCCCGCATCGCGCAGCCAGTCGCTGATGCACCCGTCCGCGAATTTTCCTGATGATTGCCCGTGTCCGGTATAGTCGAATCGCAGGAAGCCAATCCCCCGCTCCCGCGTCCATTCATCCAGAAACAGCGCTTTGCTCCCCGTCATGTCAGAGCGAAATCCCGTGAGAAAAACGACTCCCGGTTGCCCTTCTGCTTGCGCTGTACGACAATGATACGCGATAAGCCGTCCATCGGGCGTTTCAAGGATACTGGGCTGAGACATGCAAAAAGCCTCCACTTCTGGCGATACGACCCTTGAGCTAACGCAGAGCGCGCCCGCCGACAAGCGGAGTCCGACGATCCTGCAACTTGTGCCTCAACTGAATGAGGGCGGTGTGGAGCGGGGTGCGATTGAGGTGGCAGCGGCTATTGTCCAGGCCGGAGGGCGCGCGTTGGTGGCCTCGGACGGTGGGCGGATGGCCGCCAAACTCAGGCATGTCGGCGGCGAATTGATTACGCTGCCCATGCACAGCAAGAACCCGCTGACAATGCGCCGCACGGCCACTCAACTGATGACGCTGATAAAGGATGAGCGGGTCGACATCGTTCACGCCCGCAGCCGCGCGCCCGCGTGGGTCGGCTACATGGCGACAAAACGCACGGGCACGCCTTTTGTGACCACGTATCACGGCGCATATAACGAGAATTTTCCGCTCAAGCGGCTCTACAACGCTGTCATGGCCAAGGGCCGCCCCACCATCGCCGTTTCGGCCTTCATAGCTGACCTGATAGAGGCCCGCCACGGCACTGCCGATACCGACATCGTCACCATCCATCGCGGTGCGGATCTCAATTCATTCGATCCTGATTTGGTAAAGCCTGAGCGGCTTGCGCAACTTGTTCAGAAATGGGGATTGCTGGATGAGACGCGCCCCGTGTTTTTGCTGCCGGGCCGTCTGACCCGCTGGAAAGGCCAAGCGGTGTTCGTCGAAGCTTGCGCGATCCTGCGGGAGCGGCGCGGGCCTGATTTTCTGGGCATCATGGTCGGCGGCGCACCCCCGGATTCCGGCTTTCCGGACGAATTGGAGGCGATGGGCGTTGAAAAGGGCTGTTCCGATTGCATCAAGATGGTCGGTTCCTGCGCGGACATGCCCGCCGCTTACCTGCTGTCGGGATGCGTTATCTCCGCTTCGACCGACCCGGAGGCTTTCGGACGCGTTGCGGTGGAGGCACAGGCGATGGGCCGCCCCGTCATCGCCACCAATCACGGCGGCGCGCGCGAGACGGTGGATGACGGCGTGACCGGTGCGTTAGTCCCGCCCGGCGACCCACAGGCGCTGGCGGAGGCAATGGACGCTTTTTTACATCTGGACGCCGGAACCTGCGGGCAGATCAACCTCAAAGCCCGCGCCCGTGTCGCCGCCCATTTCTCTACGCGGCGGATGACCGATGCCACGCTGAAGGTCTACGAGCGCGTATCAGGGCGATTGTTCAGACTTTGAGTGGTGTATTCGCTCAGTATTTACTTCCGAGTGTGCTGTTTCTGTTATTGAAAAAAATTTCATAGTACTTGCTGTTTACACCGTTTATTTAAAATTATGAGCATTGTTCATTGTAATATATTTTTCCATTAATAGTTAAAGATCATAAGTCCGTTATGTTGTCCAAATGATTTTATTAGATTGTGGAATGATAGCATGACCATCAAGAGAAAGAACGTCTCTTCAGTTCAAAGCTTTACCACGAAAGAAGATGGCGGTATCGCCATGTTTTCTGCACTGGCTTTGCCGTTGGTGTTGGGGTTTGCCGGACTGGGGGTCGAGACAGCATCGTGGTATAACGCTGCGGGCCAAGCTCAAGTCGCTGCCGATGTCGCCGCTCATGCGGCTGCTATGGAGCTGGAGGAAGCCGGACTGGATCAGGAACTGGCTGATACCGTAGCGATCAATGCAGCAATGCAGTTGGGTTATCAGCCGCAGGAAGTTTCGACTTTGGCCACATCCACTTCAGCGGGGATTAAAGTCGATGTCACGATCGAAAAACCCGTCCGCCGCTATTTCTCAAGTATCTTCGATTCGGTTGACGTGAAACTCGTGAAATCCGCCGCTTCGGCTCTTGTCGAATCTGCGGGTGAGGCGTGTTTGCTTGCGCTGGACCCTGATGGTGACGGCGTTCAGTTCGGCGGTAATACCGATGTGAGCTTGAATAATTGCTTTGTAATGTCGAACGCTGAAAAAAATAATTCCCTGGGTGTGACGGGGTCGGCTGGCCTTGCAGCCGCTTGTGCCGCGACGGTGGGGACAGCGAATTTGCAAAAAAGCCATGCGGTGAAATTCTCTGACTGCCATGAAGCGCGTGAGAGGGCCAAGCCGACGATCGATCCATATGCCGGGTTTGCGATTCCCTCCCTTACCTCAGGCACTTTCGGCTCATGTGCCTCCTTGCCTGTTGTCAGCAAGGGTAAAGGCAAAGGAAAAAAATCATCGAGCACTACGTCGCCGCTGGTTCAAAGCGGGCGTTATTGCGGTGGCATCAAGTTCAGCGGTGTCATGGTTGCCGAGGATGGTGCGACCCTGATTATCGACGGTGGCGACTTCTCCAACCAAGGCCCGGCGACTTTTATGGGCGAAAACATCACCATCATCCTGATAAACGATGCCAGCATCCAACTGACATCGCAGGCAACGTTGAATTTGAAGGCGAAAACGACTGGCGAATACGCCGGAATGATCTTCGCCGGCGATGCGAATAGTCAGGACACGGATCACAAGTTCAATGGCGGTTCCGATTCAACGCTGCAAGGGGCCATCTACCTTCCGGGCGATAAGCTTGAATTGCGCGGTGGTGCGAATGTGACCGTTGGCTGTCTGCACTTGATCGCGGGTGAAATTGACGCGCGGGGCAACTCACGTTTCAGCAATAACTGCGGCAGTGCCGGAACAAAACCTCTGCTGGTTTCGGGCGGTATCCGGCTGACTGCGAGCTGACGGTCCTGTCGGCAGTAGTTTGTGAAAATCACAGTAAAACAAAAGGATAGAGCGTTTTTGATGATTTAACGGTCGTCGAAAATGCTCTCATCCCATCAACTCCGCTTATGTTTCAGTCCCGAAGGGGTTAAGAATGTTCATATCTGATTACGCAAAATTTCTCGGCTCTCCACTGCGCCGGTTTCGCTCGGAAGCAGACGGAGTTGCCGCCATTGAGGGCGCTGTGGTGCTTTCGATGCTGGCCGGTGTTTTCGTATCAATGGCTGATGTGAGCGTACAGGCCTACACCCAGAACAAACTCTCAAACGCTTTGCGCGCCTCGGTGCAATATATCGCGAACGAGGGAAAAGATCTCGGTGCTGCGAAGCAATTGTTCCTGGACAGTTACGGCAGTGAGAGTGCTGGTTTCTCGACCGTTTTGCAATGCTCATGCCCGCAAAAACGCAGCCAGTACAAGATTGATACGACACAACAGGGGCAAAGCGATCCGCAGATTCACAAACCGATGAATGTCGAATCTGCCAGCGTTCAAGACAAAAATGGTGCTTGGGGGCAATGCAAGGCCGACTGCGGGGGGGAGACGGTTGTGAAATACCTCAAGCTGAGCGGTAACGCCAAGATCCGCAAAATCACGCAAAATGAGCTTGTGGAAGTCACATCATCATATTCGGTGAGGGTGGAATAATGTCTGGTCTGTATATGCATCTTTCGCGCTTTAAGCGCTGCCGGGAAGGCTCGATGGCGATTGAATTCGCCTTTATGTTTCCGATGGTGTTGGCCACATTCTGCGGCATCATGTTCGTGGGCACATATCTGTTCAACGCAAACCGGTTGGACCACACCCTGCGCAACGCCGCCCACTCCGTGATGCTGCTTCAGCGCCCAACCCTCGCCGAGGTCCAAACCGCCGCGAACCTGGTGTTTGACGAGGTTTCGCTGCCGGGTGAAGTCAGCAAAGTAACGATCGAAACGCGCTCTGACGGTACGAGAGCCGCAGTGATCTCACTCAAGATGACGATGATGGGCAAAACAGCGTTTCTTGATACGGACAACTTTACACATACGTCATCAATGCGTGCCCCTTTGTTTGACCGCTAAGAGGGTGGGGTAAGATGGTCGGGGCGTCAGAAATCTGACCGTTGGAAGTACGTTAAGAAATACTTGCGCGCCTGCGTCCTCGCGCGCATTGTCCTGATATGACAACACTCCTCTATCAGCATACCTCCGCTTTCATCGATCATGTCGTGCCGGAGGGGCATCCAGAGCGGCCCGACCGGATGCGGGCCACGCAAAAAGCGCTGTCCGCACCAGAGTTTGACGGCTTGACGCGACTTGAGTCGCCTCTCGCGCATCACAGCGTCGCCGAGCTGGCGCATCCGCGCCGTTATATCGATGACATCCTCGCTGCCGCTCCCGCGACGGGTATCAACAACATTGACCCCGATACCTGGATCAGCCCCGGCTCTGTCGAGGCTGCGCTGCGCGCTGTCGGCGCATCCTGCGATGCGGTTGACAAAGTGCTGACGGGCGATGCGGTCAACGCCTTCTGCGATCACCGTCCGCCCGGCCATCATGCCGAGAAAAACCGCGCGATGGGCTTTTGCCTCTTCAGCACCGCCGCCATTGCCGCACGTCATGCCGTGCAAAGTCGGGGACTGGAGCGGGTTGCTGTGGTTGATTTTGATGTGCATCACGGTAACGGCACTCAAGACGTGGTCGAGGACGATCCCACAATCCTATACGCCTCGACTCATGAGGGCGGTATTTTCCCCGGCACAGGGCGGGCCAGCGAGACAGGCGTCGGCAATATCTTCAATCACCCGCTGGGACATAACACGGGCGGCATAGAATTCCGCGCCGCTTATGACCGCGTGATCCTTCCCGCACTCGATGCTTTCAAGCCGCAGCTTATCATCGTTTCCGCCGGATTTGACGCTCACCGCGATGATCCGCTCGCGTCGTTACAGCTTGAGGTCGCAGACTTTGTCTGGATTACAGAACGTCTCTGCGCGATGGCCGAAAAACACTGCGAGCGTAAACTGGTATCCTTACTTGAAGGCGGCTATGACCTTGCCGCACTCGCGGCGTCCACTGCCGCCCATGTCTCAACGATGATGAAGGCCGCCCGATGAGCGATACAGCTGTGGCAGAAAAAATCAACGCGATGAGTTTTGAAGATGCGATGAAAGCGTTGGAAACCATCGTCGATCAACTCGACAGCGGCGACATCCCGCTCGAAAAATCCATCGCGATATACGAGCGCGGCGCGGCCTTGCAAAAGCATTGCGAAGAAAAGCTGCGCCAAGCTGAAATGCGGGTCCAAAAAATCGTCGCCGATGGTGATGGCAACGCCAAGGGTTCAGAACCCGCCAGCTTTGAGTAAGGCCGCCATGACAGAGACGATCAAGGAACGGCTCGACACCGTCGCTTCTGACACCGCCGCGATGCTGCAAAGCCTGTTGCCCCGGACCGAAGTTGAAGGCGTTCGCTGCTCGGAGGCCCGGCTGCTCGACGCGATGCACTATGCGACGGAGGGTGGCAAACGCCTGCGCGCGTTTCTGGCTGTAGAATCCGCGCTGATGTTCGGTACAGACCGCAACCACGCTCTGCGTGTCGCCGCCGCCATTGAATGCATCCACGCTTATTCGCTGGTCCATGACGACCTGCCCTGCATGGATGATGATGATCTGCGCCGGGGCCGCCCGACGACCCATAAAAAATTCGGTGAGGCCACGGCGGTATTGGCGGGGGATGCGCTACAAAGTCTGGCGTTCACCATCCTCGCCGATCCCGCCACGCACGAAAACCCCTTCATCCGCTGCACGCTTGTTACCGAGCTGGCGCGGGCGGCGGGAGCGCGGGGGATGGTTGGCGGTCAGATGATCGACATCGAGGCAGAGCAAGCCAGCGAGCCGCTTTCGCTCGCGGAGACCTCACGCTTGCAGCGGATGAAAACAGGCGCGTTGATCGAGGTGTCCTGCACATGCGGTGCGGTCCTTGGTGGTGCAGGTGCTGCCAACCGCCGCGCGCTCGAATTTTTCGCCCGCGACTTCGGCCTGTGCTTTCAAATCTGCGATGACCTGCTCGACGCGACCGGAGATGTTGCGACTGTCGGCAAGGCAGTCGCCAAAGATGCGGGTGCGGGCAAGGCCACATTCGTTGATCTGCTGGGCGTTGAGGGCGCGCGGGAAAGGGCGAGGCTTCTCACAGAGCAAGCCATCTCCCACCTCACCCCCCTCGGCAACCGCGCCCAAACCCTTGCCGATCTTGCCAATCACGCGCTGGTGCGTGAGAATTGACGGTATTGAATGAGGCCAAGCACGCTTAAAGACACTTCAAATATTGGAGCATCATGCGGCGTCGCGCAGGAATACCCAGCGATCGTTTTCAGAGCTGTTAGTGTCGAAACGATACCCGCCGATGTCGAAATTTTTGATTTCCTCGGAGTCGGTAAGGCGTTGCGTTATAATATAGCGGGCCATCGCCCCGCGCGCTTTCTTGGCGTAAAAACTGACAACCTTCGCCTCCCCCGACTTTACTTCCATAAAAACGGGCGTGATGACGCGTAGACTGAGTGCCTTAAGGTCAACCGCACCGAAATATTCCTGACTCGCACAGTTCACCAGCGTGTCCGCGCCCGTTTGCTCAGCCTGCTTATTCAACGCCCTCGACAATGTGTCTCCCCAGTATTCGTAAAGCGACTTGCCCCGCTGCGTTTTTAAACGGCTGCCCATTTCAAGGCGATAGGGCTGTATCCGGTCGAGCGGGCGCAGCAGGCCATAGAGGCCCGACAGTATCCGCAAATGATCCTGCGCCCATGCCACTTCATCGGGGTCGAGCGAGCCTGCCTCCAGCCCTTGATAAGTATCCCCCGCAAAAGCGAATGCGGCTTGTTTCGTGGCGTCTTCAGCCGGGTTGGGATCAAACGCCGCAAAACGGTCCGCATTAAGTTGTGCAAGATTTTCGCTGATGCTCATCAGTTTCCGCAGTTCCGCGACGGACAGTTTTCCCGCCGTTTCGGCCAGCGCGACCGCATCATTCTGAAACGCGGGTTCACTCGCGCTCAACCCTTTTACAGGGTCCAGGTCCAGCTTTTTGGCGGGCGATATAACAACGAGCATTGGGCATTCCCTCAGTCTGCAATCAAATCCGAATTCAGTTAAGTATGGTGGGGGTGCAGGGGCGCAAATCAATAGATTTTCGATAGATGCCTGCGGCTTGAGTGAATCGCGAATGCCTTTGATCGGGGGGTATGAGACGGGCACGGCATACTTCGTACTTGGCGTTATCACGCTCAAGGGGTAGATTGTGGCTCAAAATATGCAAAAAACTACGATTGAAGCTGTCGAGAGAGTGCAAATCATGATGTCCTCTAAAGGCATTACGCCTGTTACCTTACTGTGCGCGGGTCTGCTCGTTAGCGGGTGTGCGCAACAGTCTTTGTTTGAGCCGGTCTCAACGGCGGTCCCGACCGTTGTCTGGGATACAGCGCCCGTGCAGAGCGCGCCGTCGCAAGTGGTTTGGATTCCGACCCCGCCGCCGTTAGCGACAGTCGTGGCCTCTCCGGCCCCTGTGCGTCCGGCAGTTGCAGTGGTTTCTCAACCCGCTGCGCCCGAATACGAAGAAGCCCGACTGTTCACGGTGCAACCACCTGCGTCAACGGCCGTTCCTGCGAGGTCCGCCGTAACAGCCCCGCCTGCCGCACCGACCACGCGTCGTGCGGCGCGCCGGATCGACTCCGCTCCGGCGGTCGTACAGCGCCCCGCACCGAAAGTGCCTGAAGTCAGAGTCGCCAAAGCAAAGCCCGCCGTTTCGCCCCGCAAGGATGCGCAGGAACTGACTGTAGTTGACAAAAAAATTGAAAAAGCGTCGCGGACCGAGCGTGTGGAAACACCGAAACCGGGCCGGGGCTTTTTCGGTTCATTCGTCACGCGCAAAGAACCGGCGGCGACAGCGGCCAAACCTGTGAAACCGGAAAGCTCTGCGAAACCAGAAAGTCCGGTGAAAGTGGCAAGGCTTGCGAAGCCGTCAGCTGCATCCGGAGAGAAAAAAGCCGCCGAAAAGCGCGTGCCGCAAACTTTTGCCGAATGGCACGTCGCAAAGGCTCCGGTTCCGGAGGGCAAGCCCTATATTCTGCGCGCCGCCCCCGTCCCGGCGTCCAAGCCATCCCGTGCCGAAGCACCGCTTGAGCGCGATTTTGCTGTCGGAACCGCGACCCTGATGGCGGCGGCGAATATTCCTGATCTGCCTGCTAATATCCCGACGCGCACACAACCGATCCGCCTGAACGACCGCAGCTTTGCGACGCCGGGCAAACCCTCCGCTCTCGGTACGGATCAAGACACGGTCATCGATATTGTTGCGATCGGGGCCGCGCCTTACGGCGTTGGCGCGGCGGCGGATGTTTCAAAAGAGGGTGCGGATGTTAAGTGGCCCTCGGCTGTGCGGCTGATCGAGGCGGGCGAGGTGCAAGGTCTGTCGATACTCGACGAGGAATCCTTGCTGCTCACCCTGTGTACAGGCCGTTCCGTGATGACGGCCCCGCCTGACCTTTCGTCGGTAACAACCGTGGTCGCGCCGGAAATTATCTGTGGCCGCCGCTCGCGTTTGGCTATTCAATAAGCGGAACGCAAAAGAAGGACGGGCCTATCCATGACAACCGAAGCCGAAAACACGGGTGCGCCCGCCGATGCCGACCTGACCAAACACGCGACCAAGATGGCCAAGAAAAAGGCCGCCCGCGATAAAATCATGGCGACGAAGACCGATAAAAAAGGTCTGATTATCATCCATACCGGCAAGGGCAAAGGCAAGTCATCGGCCGCTTTCGGTATGATCTTCCGCTGCATAGCGCATGATATGCCTTGCGCGGTGGTCCAGTTCATCAAGGGCGGCATGTCCACGGGCGAGCGTGATCTCATCACCGCGAACTTCTCCGATAAATGTGCATTCCACACGATGGGCGAGGGCTTTACGTGGGAGACCCAAGATAAAGCCCGCGATATGGAAATGGCCCGTGCCGCATGGGAAAAATCAAAAGAGCTGATCCGCGACGAGCGTAACAAAATGGTGCTGCTCGACGAAATCAACATCGCCCTGCGCTACGACTATATCCCGATTTCCGAAGTGGTCGAATTTCTGGTCGATGAGAAACCCGATATGACCCACGTCGTTCTCACGGGCCGTAATGCCAAGGATGAGTTGATCGAAATCGCTGATCTCGTCACCGAGATGGAACTTGTGAAGCATCCGTTCCGGTCGGGCGTTAAGGCCCAGATTGGCGTGGAGTGGTAAATATTACAGCACTTTTCCCGGATTCATGATCCCCTGAGGATCGAAAATGCGCTTGATCTCCCGCATCAGGCGCAGTTTTTCCGGATTGCTGTGTTTGGCCAGACTCGCGCGCTTTTCGGTGCCGATCCCGTGCTCGGCTGAAAACGAGCCGCCCATTTCTTTCAATCCGCTATAGACCGCATCTGCGATCTCGCCCTTTCGGACCCCGCAAACGGGCTGTCCGCTGCCAATGGTGTAGTGCAGATTGCCATCGCCCAAATGACCCATCACCCATATACCGATTTCAGCGTCCAGCGCGGTCATTCGTGCTTCAACGCCCTGAATAACCTCATCAATCCGCCCCAGCGGGACAGAAATATCGAACCACGAACAATGCGGCACGACGTTATCGACGATAAAACTCTCCTCGCGAATCCGCCAGATGTCCCGCCGCTCGCGTTCGTTCTTCGCGACCACGGCGTCAATCACGACCCCAGCAATAACCGGATCGTTGAACAGCGCATGAACCGCCTCATCCGGCGCATCATCGCGCGCGCCGAGTTCCAACAGCAGATATGCGGGCGCATCACAAAACCCCAACGCTCCTGACAGCCCGATCTCGTCGGCCACTTTGGTTGCGTAGTTCCGCCACATGATTTCTGAATGCAGCAAGTCCAGCGCCCGCGCGCCTTTACACGCGCCCACAATCCGCAGCGCATCCGCCGCATTCGCACACCCGATCAGCAGCGTAATCGCAGACTCCACGGCAGGTGTCAGACGCAAAACCGCTCGTGTGACGATTCCCAGCGTCCCCTCGGCCCCGCAAAAAAGTTGTTTGAGATCATAGCCTTCATTGCATTTGGGCACTTCCGTCATATCGCCCAGAACCGCTCCGCTGGCCAGCACAGCTTCCAATCCCAACACACGGTTACGCATCGAGCCGTTGCGAAACGCCTCCATTCCTCCCGCATTGGTCGAGATCATCCCGCCAATCGTCGCCGTCCCCCGCGCGCCAAGGTCGATGCCCACGCTCAGGCCATGCGCATTCGCCGCTTCCTCTACAGCTTGCAGCGTCGCTCCCGCTTGCACCACCACAGTCCCCGCCAGCGGATCAAGCCGTTCAATCGCGTTCATCCTGCGCAGATCAAGGATAACGTTCGCCGGCCCGGATGCCGCCCCGCCGGACAACCCCGTGCGCCCGCCTTGCGGAACGATGGCCGCACGATGCCGCGCGCAGATGCCGACAACACGCGCAACCTCATCGGTCGTCGCCGGATGCACCGCCAGACCGGCGGCCAGGTTGTCAGGATGAAAGCCGGGATCAAGCCCGTCCAAGGCAGCGCGGTCCGACACGTAATTCGCGCCAACAACAGCGGTTAAATCGGCTTGTAAGGTCTCGATATGTGCATCCATCATCGCAGCTTGCCAGAATCCTTTGTGATTTGCGATACTCGGCTTCCGCCCCCCTCAGAGCAAGGCCGTATCATGCAATTTCCTTCCGTCCCGCCCTACGCCTCCCGCCGCTCCGCCGTGCTGGCTGACAACATGGTTGCCAGTTCCCAGCCGCTTGCCACGCAAGCCGGATTGGCGATGCTGGCGCGTGGTGGCAATGCCGTGGATGCCGCACTGGCAACCGCAATAGCGCTGACGATATTGGAACCGACAGGCAATGGCATCGGCTCGGACGGTTTTGCAATCCTGTGGGATGGCTCAGAACTCCACGGCCTTAACGCCTCCGGCCGCTCGCCCGCCGGATGGACGCCGGATCGCTTCGCCGGACGCACGATTATGCCCGAACGCGGCTGGGACTCGGTCACGGTCCCCGGCGCGGTTGGCGGCTGGGTCGCGCTGTCCGAAAAGTTTGGCAAGCTGCCCTTCGATGACGTGTTCGAGCCTGCGATCCGCTATGCCGAACAAGGTTTTGCCGTCTCCCCCGTTATCGGTACGCTCTGGGGCAACGGTGCGGCGCAGTTGTCAGGGCAGCCCGGTTTCGCGGATCATTTCATGCCGAACGGCCGCGCGCCCGTTGCCGGGGAACGCTTCCTCAACCCTAACGCCGCAGCAACTTTGCGCCTGATCGCCAAAACGGGCGGCGAAGCCTTCTATCGTGGTGAGCTGGCCGAGCGTATTGCCGAAGACGCCGCCCGCCACGGCGCGGCACTCACAGCCGACGATATGGCAGCCAACGCCCCGGATTGGTGCGGCACGATTGAGAAATCCTTCGATCATGTCGAACTGCATGAAATCCCTCCCAACGGCCAAGGCATCGCAGCTTGCATGGCGCTGGGAATGCTAACCCACACCCCCATCCGTGACCTGCACCCCGAAGATCCGCAAGCCCTGCACCTGATGTGGGAAGCGATGAAGCTCGCCTTCGCCGACGCCCATGCTTATGTAGCCGACGAGGCGTTTATGGGTGAGGTCGGGACGCAAGACCTGCTGGATGATGCCTATCTGGCTCGCCGTGCCGCTCTGATCGATCCCGCCCGCGCGCAGAATTTCGGTCCGGGCGCACCGAAATCGGGCGGCACAGTCTGCCTCGCCACAGCGGATTCTGATGGCATGATGGTGTCCTACATCCAGTCAAACTACGCGGGCTTCGGCTCCGGTGTTGTCGTCCCCGGCACAGGCATCCACCTGCAAAACCGGGGCGAGGGTTTCACACTTGAGGCGGGTCATCCCAACGAGGTCGCCCCCGCGAAACGCCCGTTCCACACCATTATTCCCGGCTTCCTGACCAGCGGCGGACAGCCGCGCATGGCTTTCGGCTTCATGGGAGGCCCGATGCAGGCGCAAGGCCATGTGCAAATGTTGCTCCGCACACAGATCTGGGGTCAGGACGTTCAAACCGCGATAGACGGCCCGCGCTGGCGCGTCACCGAAGGGCTGGGCGTTGCTTGCGAGACCGCCATGCCCGAAGGCGCGCTTGCAACGCTATCCGATATGGGCCACGCGATCAGCTTGGAAACCCCCGACAATGCTTTCGGTTTCGGCGGCGCCCAACTGATCCACCGCCTCGACCGCGGCAGCTACGCGGGCGGGTCTGATCCCCGCAAAGACGGCTGCGCGGCTGGGTTTTGAGCGGATAGTCTTTTTCCTCTCTACCCCCCCAGGAACAACGCTCCCACATTGGGGTTGGCCAGCAGCTCATCGCCCGCTCCGGCAATCGCAACCTCGCCCGAAACCAGCACATAGCCAATATCGGCGAACTCCAGCCCCTTTTTCGCGTTCTGCTCGACCATGATAATGGTCTTGCCGTCGCGGTGTTGCAGGTCGTGCAGAATCTCGAAGACCATATCGATAAAGCGCGGCTCCAGTCCGATCGACGGCTCGTCTACCAGCAGAACCTCAGGGTTCATCACCAGCGCCCGGCTGATCTCCAACAGCCGACGCTCACCCCCTGACAGCACTTTTGCGAGGTGCTTGCGGCGCGCGGCAAGGCGGGGGTATTTGTCGAAAACCATCTCGGCGGCCTTCTTCGCCTCCACCGGCTGGTCCTTCAAGAACCCGCCCATCCAAAGGTTTTCCTCAACTGTCATGCCCGGAAACACCGATTTATCCTGCAAGATAT
>CALDZQ010000006.1 GCA_937944035.1 uncultured Neomegalonema sp.
CTATCGACCGAGGAAGGGAGCGGAACGCTCACGCCCGTGGGGCGGAAACATCAGCACTCGATAAAGCGCTAAACTCCAGCATTTTTTATATCGCTGGCATCGCAAGGGGTTGCAGTAATGGTGAATGACCGGCTGACCATACTACGGGAAAAGATGGAAGACGCGGGACTGGATGTCGCGCTGATTACCGATGACGACAATGTCTACTACCTGACCGGATATTACGACTATCTGCATATGGAGTTCGGCAGGCCGACCATTCTGGTCGTGCATCGGGAGGGCGAGAGCCTGCTGATTACGCCGACCATTGATCTGGTGATGGCCGAAGACGCCGCGCAGGTGGACCGGATTGCCGCGTGGAATGATGGTGCGGGCAACGAGTGGCGCGAGGAGCTGCCCGTGATCCTGAACGGTAAGGCGCGTGTGGGGATTGAGCCGGACCATATGCCGCCAATCGTGCGGGCCTATGTGGACACGGCGGGCTGCGCGGTTGGCTCGGTCACGCCACTGCTGGCCGGGATGCGGATGATTAAGACGGCGGAGGAGCTGCGCATTGCGCGTCACGCGGGGCAGGTTGCCAATGCGATGATGGCGGCGGGACGGGCGGCGATTGGCGACGGTGTGCCGGAATACGAGGTAGCGATTGCGACTTCGCAGGCCGGAACGCGCAAGGCGGCGGAATTGCTGTCGGCGAATTATAAAGACGCGGCGATGTCGCCGAACACGCATTTCCTGCAGATTATGGCGTCGGGGAGCGAGATCGTCAAAACCCACCACCGCGCGACGACGCGGGTGATGCGGCACGGGGAGCCTGTGTTCCTGTGCTTTTGCGGGATGACGAATTTTCACCGCTTCAAGCTGGGGTTTGACCGGACATTCTGGATCGGCGAGATCGCGGATGCGTCTCAGGCGGAGGTGTACGAGGTGGCGCTGGCCAGTCAGGCGGCGGCGCTGGCCGCGCTGCGCCCCGGTGTCACGGCGCAGAGCGTTCATGCGGCCTATGCGGAAGTGATTCAGGAAGCGGGGTTTGACTATCCGTTCCGATGCGGGCGGGCGACGGGGTTCAGCTTTCTGGAGAAGCCGCAGCTGGTGACGGGGGATACGACCGTGTTGCAGCCGGGGATGGTGCTGGCGGTGGATGGCTCGGTCGCCGTCGAGACGTTCCGTGCGCAGGTGGGGGATAGCTTTATCATCACCGAGGACGGGTATGAGGCGGTGACGGAGCATCCGAAGGCGATTGGGGAGGTGGTTATTTGAACCTCAATACCCCGCCGCCTTATGCCCGAAGAAAACCTTCGTCAGGTCTTCGCTCACGTCCCATGTGACGCGGGTGTTGTCGTGGACAAAATAGCTGTCGCCCGCTTCCAGCGCGATGGTGATGCCCGTGGCGTGGTCGGTGAGGCGGCATTTTCCGGAGAGGATGGTCATCAGCTCGTCTCCCTGCTCGGTACACTCAAACGCGCCGACTGTGCAGCGCCAGATGCCGAAGCGGGTTGTGTGCCCTTGCCCGCCCGCGTCGATGCGGCCTGATGTTTCCGGTGTGCCGCTGATGATGCGGTAATCGCTGGCGGGGTTGTCGAAGGGCCAGTGTTCGAGCGGGCCTACGTCGTCGCCGGGTTTGTATTTGGGCATGGTCATTACGGGGTTTTCCTCAGGCTTACAAAAACGGCGTCATTCCCTGCGGAGGCAGGGAATCCAGTCTCGCGAAATTTGTGAGAGAGTGCGTAAGAAACGAGTCTGGATACCCCGCCTGCGCGGGGTATGACATTGTCTTTGCTCATCAATTTTTCTCCCTCAGAGGCAAACGGTCGCGCGCGAGATTGGCCCAGAAGTTTGCGCCGATGGGTAACAGGGCGTCGTTGAAATCGTAGTTGCTGGCGTGGAGGGGTTGGCCGTGGGGGCCGTTCTCGCCATTGCCGAGCAGCAGGAAGCAGCCGGGGACCGCCGCGCTGAAATGGGCGAAATCTTCAGAAAAGCTCATGGCGGGGCGGTCGGGGATGGTGTCCAATCCTGCGGCGCGGGAGACGCGGATGGCCGCTTGGGTTGGTTCCTCGGCGTTGATCGTCTCGATGAATTCGGTGTTAAAGCTGACCTCTACGTCTGCGCCATGTGTGGCGGCGACGCCGTTGGCGATCTGGCGCATGAAGCGTTCGATTGTCTCGCGGTCTTCGGGCAGGCGGGCACGGGCGTCGCCTTTGAGCGTTGCCGTGCCGGGCAGGACGTTGCGCTGGCCATCGGTGAGGAACTCGGTGACGGAGACGACCGCGCCCGCCGCCGGGGCCAGCTTTCGCGAGACGATGGTTTGCAGGGCCAGCACCATCTCGGCCCCGACGGTGATGGCATCGACTCCGGTTTGGGGCATCGAGGCGTGGCCGCCTTTGCCAGTGATAGTAATTTCAAAAAGGCTTTCGGAGGCGCAGATTTGGCCCGTTCGGGTGGAGATTTGGCCCACAGGCGCGCCGGGGAGGTTGTGGATGGCGTAGACCTCCTCAATCGGGAACCGCTCCAACACGCCCTCGTCGATCATGGCGCGTGCGCCGAGGCCGTGCTCCTCGTTCGGCTGGAAGAGGAAGACGATTGTGCCGTCGAAATCGCGGGTTTTAGAGAGGATTTCTGCGGCTCCCAACAGCATGGTGGTGTGCCCGTCATGGCCGCAGGCGTGCATCACGCCGGGATTGGTGGAGGGGTAGTCGTGGGTGCTGGTTTCGTGGATCGGCAGCGCATCCATATCTGCGCGCAATCCGATGGCGCGGTTGCCTGTGCCGGAGCGCAGGATGCCGACAACGCCCGCGCCCTCATGCACCTCCACACCCAAGTCGCGCAGGATGGCAGCGGTTTTTGCCTTGGTGCGGACCTCCTGAAAGCCGGGTTCGGGGTGGCGGTGGAAATCCCGGCGCAGGGCGGTGAGTTTGGTGTGGAAATCGGTCATGGTGGGTCCGTGATTTTTTATTTTGTGAAACTGTCAATTCTGCAAACAGTTAACACTCTCTTTTAGAAAGAAACGGGCTTCATTTAATAGGCTTGGCTTTCCATGCTTGTCACCCCGCAACTTGATCGCAGGGTCCATCGTGCAAGGCGAGCTGAAAAGTGGATACCGCGATCAAGTCGCGGTATGACAGCCCGCACAGCCGTTTTCGGCACAGCTACGTCCCGCAAAGGTAACAGATTATGAGAACACTCGCAGCATTGGTTTTTCCCGGCTTTGAAACGCTGGATTACTTCGGACCCATCGAAATGCTGGGTGGATTTGGCGAGGAGACCGAGATCATTACGGTCGCACAAGGGCGCGATCCGGTGCCGAGCTTTCATGGGCAGCGCATCGTCGTGGACAGAACCATAGCCGAGAAGAACGATTACGATCTGCTGTTCATCCCCGGCGGCGATGCGGCGTTGGCCGAGGGCGAAAACGAGGCGCTGTTGCAGTGGATTCGTGAGGCATCGGCAAACGCTGAACGGGTGATGGCGGTCTGCACCGGCACTGTGCTGTTAGGGATGACGGGGGTTCTGGACGGGCGCAAAGCGACAACCAACAAGCTCGACTTCACAAAAACCGTCCCTCTCGCGCCGCAGGTCGAGTGGGTAAAGGAGGCAAGATGGGTCAAAGACGGGAAATTTTATACGTCTTCCGGTGTTTCCGCAGGCATGGATATGGCGCTGGCGGTGATGGCGGATTTGTTCGGGATGGAAATGGCCGAAAAGCTGGCCTTGGGCTGTGAGTATGAATGGCACAAGGACGCGAGCCGTGATCCGTTTGCAAAATTGGCGGGCTTGGTTTGAGGTGAGCAGCCCAAAGCCGCCTTTCGCACACGATGTTCGACACCGCTCTTTATTACATCGACAGAGGGTCAGGTGAGAATTGGAACCCGATACTCCAACGACGAGAACCCTCACCCTGCCTTCTGCCTAAGGGAGAGGGTTCCGGAAGCGTCTTCTCATAGGCTTGTGCCGTTAAAGTGAATTGCGATCATCCTGAATCACGCAAATCGTATTGCGTCGCGGGTGAAATTTGGCGTTTTGGGGAACGGGTATGCGAGGGAGCCGCGCCTGGCACTGACGCGCCGCCGGACTGGCGCTTGGCGGGCGGCATTTTGTCACTTTTCCGGTACTGAAAATTTGCCGCGTTGCATGGGGCGGAGGTTCGGGTAATGCTGGTGACATGATAGCAGAACTCGGACATTTCGCGCTGGTGCTCGCTTTTGCGGTGACGCTGGCACAGGCCATCATCCCGATGTGGGGGGCGCATAAAGGATACGCGGAGCCGATGCGGTTCGCGGAACCTGCTGCTTTAATTGGGTTTTTGCTGGTCGGCCTGTCATTCGCGGCGCTGACCTACAGTTTTATCACCTCGGATTTCTCGCTGAAATTGGTGACGAACAACTCGCACAGCGCCAAGCCGTTTCTGTACAAAATCGCCGGAGTGTGGGGGAACCACGAAGGGTCGATGCTGTTATGGGTGCTCATTCTGACCCTGTACGGCGCAATGGTCGCGGCGTTCGGGCAGAATATTCCCCCTGCCCTGCGTGCCCGGACATTGTCGGTTCAGGCAATGATCGGGGTGGCGTTTATGGCGTTTATCCTGTTCACATCGAACCCGTTCGAGCGGCTTGATCCGGTTCCGCTGGACGGTAACGGATTGAATCCATTGCTTCAGGACTGGGCCTTGGCGGCGCATCCTCCGTTTTTGTATCTAGGCTATGTCGGCCTGTCGATGCCGTTCAGCTTTGCCGTGGCGGCACTGATTGACGGGCGGGTTGATGCGGCTTGGGCGCGCTGGGTGCGGCCTTGGGCGCTGCTGGCATGGTCAACGCTGACGGTCGGGATCGCGTTGGGCAGCTATTGGGCGTATTACGAGCTGGGCTGGGGCGGCTGGTGGTTTTGGGACCCTGTTGAAAACGCAAGCTTTATGCCGTGGCTGATCGCCGCCGCACTGCTGCATTCGGCGGTGGTGGTCGAGAAGCGTTCGACGCTGAAAAGTTGGACGATTTTGCTGGCGATTATCGGGTTCTCACTGAGTTTGGTGGGGACGTTTATCGTGCGTTCGGGCCTGCTTACCAGCGTTCACGCCTTTGCGAGTGATCCTGAGCGGGGGGTGTTTATCCTCGGTATTCTCGCGGTTGCGACGGGGGGTGCGCTGGCGCTGTACGCGTGGCGGGCGCCGAAGATGGCCCCTGAGGGGGTGTTTGCCCCTGTGAGTCGTGAAAGCGGATTGATATTCAATAATTTAATGCTGACCGTTGGGACGGCGGTGGTGTTTATCGGAACGCTCTATCCGCTGTTTGTCGA
>CALDZQ010000007.1 GCA_937944035.1 uncultured Neomegalonema sp.
GGTATCGAACAGATTGACGAGAGCCGCCTTCCCGAAGGCGAAGTCACCGTCGCGGTTGAGTATTCGACCGTGAACTACAAAGACGGCCTGTGCATCACCGGAAGCGGCGGCCTCGTGCGGAACTACCCGCATGTGCCGGGCATCGATTTTGCCGGAACGGTCGAGGCATCCGATGATCCGCGTTATAAAGCTGGCGACAAAGTCGTCCTCACAGGCTGGCGCGTTGGCGAGGCGCATTGGGGCGGGTATTCCCAGAAAGCCCGCGTCAAAGCCGATTGGCTGGTCGCCCTGCCCGACGGCCTGACCACACGGCAGGCGATGGCTGTCGGTACGGCCGGTTTTACCTCGATGCTGGCCGTCATGGCGCTTGAAGATCACGGTATGACACCCGCTGACGGTGAAGTGCTGGTCACGGGCGCTGCCGGAGGCGTCGGCTCGGTCGCGACCGCTATTCTCGCCAATCGCGGCTATGAAGTCGTCGGCGTCACGGGCCGTCCTGAGACGGGCGATTACCTCAAA
Source organism: uncultured Neomegalonema sp. (assembly GCA_937944035.1). Lineage (GTDB taxonomy): Bacteria > Pseudomonadota > Alphaproteobacteria > Rhodobacterales > Rhodobacteraceae > JAHDDY01. The sequence goes on from CALDZQ010000007.1 coordinate 520, forward strand.
TCGCTGGGCTGCTCGCGCATTGTCCCGCGTGAGGAACTCAACGAAACGACCAAGCGACCGCTTGAGAAGGAAACATGGGCGGGCTGCGTTGATGCGGTGGGCGGCGATATGCTGGCGCGCGTTCTCGGACAGATGAAATACGGCGCATCGGTCGCCGCTGTGGGCCTCGCGGGTGGGGCAAATCTGCCCGCGACCGTGATCCCGTTCCTGCTGCGCGGTGTCAACCTGCTGGGCATCGACTCGGTGATGCAGCCGCATGACAACCGCGTTCGCGCGTGGAAGCGGATCGTTGATGATCTGCCGATGGATAAGCTTGACGCGATGGTTCATCCGGCGACTTTGAGCGACCTGACAAATCTCGGTCCGCAAATCCTGAAAGGTCAGGTAAAGGGCCGCGTCGTTGTGGACGTTAACGCCTGAGAACAACGGTCCTGACCGCTGAAAAACATCCATCCCGCTTTCTTAATCGGGATGGATTTTCCCGCTTGCAATACCGCAAACCTGTGCAACACTAAGATGATAATGGTTAATTTTTGCGGGTAAAATCGCAAAACTGTGCCTGACAAGTCTTAAGCGGCTCATCTGCCGCTTGCAGAATAAACAGGAAATCCGGGAACGGATTCGGGAGGAATAATGAAACGTTTTTCAGTAACAGCGGCTGCGCTGGCACTCGTCATGGGCGCAACGCCGGCAATGGCGGCAACTCAGGTTGAATGGTGGCACGCCTTCACAGGCCGCTTGGGCGATCTGCTTGCCGAGCAGATTAAAGAATTCAACGAATCGCAAGATGACTACGAGATCGTCGGGTCGCACAAGGGCAACTATTCCGAGACATTGAATGCCGGAATTGCCGCGTTCCGCGCGGGTGAACAGCCACATATGCTGATGGTTTTCGAGGTCGGCACGGCGACGATGATGGCAGCCAAGGGCGCAATCGTCCCCATGCACGAACTGATGAGCGATACGGGCGCGGATTTCGATCCCGAAGTCTACATGCCCGCTGTGAAGGGCTATTACACGACCACTGACGGCAAAATGCTCTCGCTGCCCTATAACGCCTCAACACCCGTTCTTTATGTCAATAAGGACGCTTTGGAAGAGGCGGGGCTTGATCCCGAAATGGATCTTGCCACATGGGAAAAAGTCGCTGTTGCGCTGGAAGCCCTGAAGAAGTCGGGCCACGAATGCCCGCTGACAACCGCATGGCAAAGCTGGGTTCATCTCGAAAACCTGTCCGCCTGGCACGACGTTCCGTTCGCGACCAAGGATAACGGCTTTGCCGGGACCGATACCGAGCTGGCATTCAACGGCCCGGTTCAGGTCGCCCATATTCAGGCGATGGCCGATTGGGCCAAGGACGGCAAATTCATCTACGCCGGACGCCGGAATGAAGGCGGCGCACGGTTCCGCGCCGGTGAATGCGCTTTCTTCACCGAAAGCTCGGCCGGGTACGCGGGCGTGAAAAAAGAAGCCGAATTTGATTTCGCGATCCGCAATCTGCCCTACTGGGGCGGGGCTGCGAAAAAAGGGCCGCAAAACACGATCATCGGCGGCGCTTCGATTTGGGTCATGGCGGGCCATGAGCCGGAAGAATACAAAGGCGCGGCGGCCTTCCTGAACTTCCTGTCCACACCGGAAATTCAGGCGCAATGGCATCAGAACACGGGTTATCTGCCCATCACGATGGCGGCGGCCGGCCTGACCGAAGAGCAAGGATTCTATGAGGAAAACCCCGGAACCGAAATCGCTGGCGGCCAGATGACGGGCAAAGCGCCGACGGGTAACTCCAAAGGCCTGCGCCTCGGCTCTTTCGATCAGATCCGTGGCATCATCGACGAGGAGCTTGAAGGCATCTGGGCGGGCGACAAGACCGCCAAAGAGGGTCTCGACAGCGCCGTCAGCCGTGGCAACAAGCTGCTGCGCCGGTTTGAGAAATCCTCGAAATAAGAGCGCGTGACCTTCTGTGAAAAATATGGCGGCTCCGGCTATACACCGGAGCCGTTTTGCATTTGGATAGCGCCATGAGTCAGCGCGTCACCTTCAACAACAAGCTTTTACCCTACCTTCTGCTTGCCCCGCAGATGCTGGTCACGCTCGTCTTCTTTTTCTGGCCCGCCTACCAGGCCGCGCGCAGTTCGCTCTACCTGCCCGACCCGTTCGGCCTCAGCGAGCAATATGTCGGGCTTGAAAATTTCACCTTCCTGCTCGAAGACCCCTATTACCGCGCCTCGTTCCTCACCACCGCCACCTTCAGCGCCCTCGTGGCCGCGATTTCGATGGGTGCGGCGCTGTGGCTGGCTGTTATGGCCGACCGGGTCATCAAAGGCTCCGGCGCGTACCGGACGCTCCTCATCTGGCCCTACGCCGTTGCCCCGGCGATTGCGGGGGTGCTGTGGCTGTTCATGTTCAACCCTTCCATCGGCGTCGCCCCCTACTATCTCAAAGCGCTGGGCTACAACTGGAACCACGTCCTTAATCCGGGCGAGGCGATGGGGCTGGTGGTCGCCGCCTCGGCTTGGAAGCAGGTCAGTTATAACTTCCTGTTCTTCCTCGCCGGATTGCAAGCGATCCCTAAATCCGTGATTGAGGCGGCGGCGATTGACGGGGCAGGATTTTGGCGGCGCTTCCGGACAATCGTGTTCCCGCTGCTCTCCCCGACAACCTTTTTCCTGCTTGTGGTCAACGTGGTCTACGCCTTTTTCGAGACATTCGGTGTCATCCACACCATCACCGCCGGAGGCCCGCAACAGGCGACGACCATCCTTGTTTACAAAGTCTACTCGGACGGCTTCGTCGGTCAGGATCTCGGCTCCTCGGCCGCGCAGTCTGTGATTTTGTTACTGGTCGTCGGCGTTCTCACGATCGTTCAGTTCCGCTTTATCGAGCGCAAGGTGCATTACTGATGAGCATGGTCGAGAAAAAAGGCGCCAGCGTTTGGCTCACCCATATCGGGTTGATCTTGGGCATCCTCGTGATGTGTTTCCCGATCTGGTTTGCCTTTGTCGCCTCTACCGTGACCCAGCATGACATTATCCGCCCGCCCCTGCCCCTGATGCCGGGACCGCATCTTATCGAAAACTACAAGCGCGCGCTCCTCGAAGGCGTCAATACGCCTGTCTGGAAGATGTTGGTGAACTCCTCGATCATGGCGCTGGGCATCACCATCGGCAAGATTTCGATTTCGATCATCAGCGCGTATGCCATCGTCTATTTCCGCTTTCCATTCCGGATGGTGTTCTTCTGGCTGATCTTCCTGACTCTGATGCTGCCCGTCGAAGTGCGTATCCTGCCGACTTATGAGATCGCGGCGGGCTTGGGTCTGCTCAACAGCCACGCGGGCCTGATTTTTCCCCTCATCGCCTCGGCCACCGCCACCTTCCTGTTCCGCCAGCTGTTCATGACCATCCCCGATGAGCTGGTCGAGGCGGCCCGGATCGACGGCGCGGGGCCGATGCGGTTTTTCTGGGACATCCTGCTTCCGCTAAGCCGCACCAACATCGCGGCGCTGTTCGTAATCCTGTTTATCTACGGCTGGAACCAGTATCTCTGGCCGCTGCTGGTAACAACCGATCCTGAGATGAACACCATCGTTATGGGCATCAAGCAGATGTTTCCATCGGGCGATGATTTGGCGGACTGGCCGGTCATCATGGCGACCGCGATACTGGCGATGCTGCCCCCCGCCGCCGTGGTCCTGTTCATGCAGCGGCTGTTCATCAAAGGTCTTGTCGAGAGCGAGAAATAAGCGATGGCAGATGTTTCCCTGCGCGCGGTGCGCAAATCCTACGGCAAAACCGAAGTGATTCACGGCGTCGATATAGACATTGCCGATGGCGAGATGATCGTGATCGTCGGCCCTTCCGGCTGTGGAAAGTCAACTTTGCTGCGGATGGTCGCGGGGCTTGAGGACATCACAGCGGGCGAGATCGGCATCGGCGGGCGGGTGGTCAATGACCTTGAACCCCGCGAGCGTGACATCGCGATGGTTTTCCAAAACTACGCGCTTTATCCGCATATGAGCGTGCGCCAGAACCTCGCCTACGGCCTGAAAATCGCGAAGATGGACAAGGTCGAAATCGCGCGGCGGGTCGATAAAGCCGCCACGCTCCTGCAAATCGGTGAATACCTGAACCGCAAACCGCGCCAGCTATCCGGCGGACAGCGCCAGCGCGTCGCGATGGGCCGCGCCATCGTCCGTGAACCGAGCGTCTTCCTGTTCGACGAGCCGCTCTCCAATCTCGATGCCAAGCTCCGCGTTCAAATGCGCATGGAAATCAAAAACCTACAACACGAACTCGGCGTCACCGCGCTTTACGTCACCCACGATCAGGTCGAGGCGATGACGATGGCTGACCGGATGATTGTGATGAATGCGGGCGTGGCCGAGCAAATCGGCGCGCCGCTGGAGGTCTATAACAACCCGCAGAGCAAGTTTGTCGGCGGTTTTATCGGCTCACCGCCGATGAATTTTCTCCCCACAGGCGCCGTCACAGCCCCCGCCAGCACCACCGAGATCGGTGTGCGCCCCGAACACCTGCGCTTTTGCGCACCCGGCGCGGGCCTGTTCGACGGAACGCTGAAATTTCAGGAGGCACTGGGCGCGGAAATGCTGCTGCATCTGCAAGACGCGACGGGCCGCGTCATCGTCATGCGCGTCGAAACCCGCGACGCGCCTGCCTTGGGCACTGAAACGGTTAGCGTTACCGCTGATCCGGCCGACATCCTCTTCTTCGACGCCAACGGAAAGCGCGCATAGGTCGATTTCAAGAAGCACCCGCAGGCGTTGGAGCGACTTCAAGCAAAGTGGAAACACCGTGCAACTTGTAAATCGCGAAAAAACAAGAGACGACAGACATTCTGAGTGATTCAAGAATTGCACATACCGCTGTAGCGTCATGCGCAATCACCCTGATCGCGCATGACTTTGAGAAGATCTACTCCTCCAGAAACACCGCAACGGATTTTTGATCCTGGCTCTCAAGTTCGATCTTGCGGAAGGAGCGTCCCTCGATCCTGATCGCATCCGATTTTCCCGCTTCGCCTGAGCGTGAGGGCACTTCCGGTGTTGTCGAGACGATCCGCGCATAGGTGGCGGGTTCAATCTCACGCACGGTGTTCTGGGCAACGCCGTATTGTTCGGCAAGCGTCAAAATATCCAGACTCAGATCCGCCGGACCTTTCATCGCAGTCCGGGCATCATCCGGCGTTGATACGTGCAACGGGCAGACGATGAAAACACGGGTGGAGTCAATCGCCCCGCGCGTGCAGGACGGCGCTTTCGAAGATGCCGCAACCGGTAGCGGGGGTGCGGTGATCGGGGGTTGGCTGGCACAACCGGCAAGGAGTGATGCGAGACCGATGAAGACAGGTGTTCTCATGACTTTCTCCGTACAATTTTCATTGTCCGAATAAACACCTAAAGCTCTAATTTTACGCTAATTCGCCCGAAGTTTCAGAAGATCGCGGCGATATAGGCGGGTAATGCGAACGCGCCCAGATGCAGATCGGGCGTGTAGTATCGCATCGTGATGCCCGCCGCGTCAAAGCGTTCCCGCAAAACCGCCGCAGAGACCTCCCGCCCCTTACCCGACCGCGATCCCCAGCCCAGTGCCATCGGCCCGCCCGCATAGGTCGGCACATGGGTCAGATAGCATCCCCAATCGGCAAACAGCGTCTTGAACGACGCCATTGTTTTCGACAGCTCGTCAGCCTGCATGAACGGCACACCGTTCTGCGTGACAAGGATGCCATCCGCCGACAGACGGGCCTTGCAGTTTGCGTAAAACTCCGGCGTGAACAGCACTTCACCGGGGCCGATGGGGTCGGTGGAGTCGACGATAATCACATCGTAAGGCGCGCCCTGCCCCGCCATAAAAGCCGCGCCGTCGGTGATGACCAGATCAAGGCGCGGATCATCGAATGCCCCGTTGGACAGGGACGGCAGGAACTCCTTCGAGAATTCCACCACCCCCGCGTCAATCTCGACCATCGTGCAATGCTCAACGGTTTTGTGGCGCAGCACTTCACGCGCCATGCCGCCATCCCCGCCGCCGATAATCAGCACCCGCTTTGCCGCCCCGTGCGCGAAGATCGGCACATGGGCGAGCATCTCGTGATACATGAACTCGTCGCCCTCGGTCGTCTGGATGACGCCGTCGAGGGTCAGCACACGGCCGAAGCGCGGGTTCTCAAACACCCGCAAACGCTGATGTTCGGTGTTGCTGTCATAGAGAACGCGATCCTCAAGCAGGGCTTGGGAGTATTCCTTATGCAGCGGTTCAACGGTCCAGCCGGCGGCCTGTGGGATGGTCATGGCAAATCCTTCACGCTGAGGGCGTGGTGATAGGGCGCAATGAAAGAGGATGGCGGGCCATTACAGCCCGACCTGTTAAACGATGCCTTCGCCGCGCAACAGTTCTTTGGCTTGCACGTCATCAGCTTCGAATGCCTCGCGCAGAATGTCGACCGCTTTCCACGGTTCGGCATCGCCGCACATGAACACATCAAACGCGCCATAGCCCGCTTCGGGCCAAGTGTGGACACTGATATGACTTTCGGCCAGCACGGCCACCCCGCTCACGCCCTGGGGCGCGAACCTGTGCAGGTGGATGTGCAGCAACGTCGCCTTGCATTCATCGACACAGCGCCGGAATGCCGCATCAATCGTATCGATGCAATCGAGATTCTTCCCGCCCAGCACTTCGATAATCAAATGCGTTCCGGCGAAAACCTTGCCATCCTTGCGGACGAAATGGTCCTCGCGACCGGATTCGACCAGCGCCGTTTCCAGCGCGATAACGTTTGTATCCGCAGGCGCGTTAGCAGCAGTGCGGTTCTTCGTGTCTTCCGTTCGGGTGGTGCCTGTCTCCAGGTCCATCCCCGATTGGAAGAGGCGTTGCATCGCCATAGGCGCGACCCTCCCCAACCAGTAGATGTTACCCCCTGACATGCGCGCGGCAACATCCGGGAAACGAGCGCGGTCGGTAACGACTTTCGCCCCCGCCCGCAACCCCTCATCGCAAGAGAATGTCGCAATTTTATGAACGTG
>CALDZQ010000008.1 GCA_937944035.1 uncultured Neomegalonema sp.
GATTTGTCTCCCGGAATATCGACGTTGCCTTTGAGGGCAGTGGCGCGGCGGGATGTGAGCGGGCGGGGGGCTGTCATATCGGGAACCTTGGTTTTGAAAATTGTTCTATAAAGCGATCAACCGCTCTCAACATCATAGATAAGCGCCTGACTGTGCGGGTGCGAACGCACCTGCCGGGGGCAGGCAGGCGCGTGTCGGCGCTGCGCGCCTCCGGTGACAATACCCCTCACCCGAATCCGATCCGCCCGTTAACCCAATCATCCAGCAGCGTCCCCGCAATCGCGCCTTTGCGCGGGGCCATCATGTCGGCGATCTCCCCCGCCATCAGCCGCCGCACATCATCGCGTGACAGCCAGCGCGCCTCGGCAATCTCCGCCGCCTCCAGCGTGAACGCCTCATCCGCCGTCTCGGCAATGCACCCCATCATCAGCGACATCGGGAACGGCCACGGCTGCGACGAGACATAAGCCACATGCCCCAGAGTCAGGCCCAGCTCCTCAAAACTCTCCCGCCGCACGGCCTCCTCAACGCATTCCCCCGGCTCGACAAATCCGGCAATACAAGAGAACAGCGTCTCCGGAAAATTCACGTTCCGCGCCAGCGCGCAATGCCCGTCCCGCTCCAGCAGCATGATAACCACCGGGTCCGTGCGCGGGAAATGCGCGGCCTCGCAGGACGGACAATCCCGCCGCCAGCCGCCTTGCGTCATCCGCGTTTTCTCGCCGCACCGGGCGCAGCGGGGATGGGTGCTGTGCCAGTTCACCATCGCCAGCGCACCGCTCGCGATTGCCGCGTTATCACCCCCGAAAGCCCCGCTCAGGATCGCCGAGCGCATCTCGATAAACGTGCCGCCTTCGGGGGCTTCGGTTTCAGGGATCGCGGCGGCAAAACGCGGCGCATCGCCCTCCAGCCCCAGAAAGATCAGATCGGCCCCCACCACCAGCGGATCATCCGCCCGCACCCAACCGAGGCCCGCAAAATCGGTCCCCGTCAACAGCGGCTCGCGCTTGGCAAAGGGCAGCACGCGGGCGTCCGCATCCCCCCGCATCCGCGCAAGCGCCTCAGAGTCCTCACGCAAATGCGCGGCACGATCAAGGGAGGCATAGGTCAGGTCGGGACGGCTGGCTTTTTCAAACATGCGAGTGTTCTAAAGCGATCCCGCCCCGCAAGTGAAGCCCAGAATTTCACAGGGAGAGCATATGCAACCCCAGCGCCGCCAACCCCGCCAGCCCCAGCACCTTAACCAAACCCACATGCCGCACCAACAGCAAGTAGCCCGCCCCGACCGCCAGCGCGGCGGGCCATATCTGGAAACTGCGCCATTCCGGAACCAGCACCGTCATCGGACCAAGACGCACCGTATCCAGCGTTCCGAAAAACACATGCAGTGCAAACCACAGCGACAGGTTCAAGATCACCCCGACGACCGCCGCCGTAATCGCCTGCAAAGCCCCGCTCAGGCGCGGTTGGCCCGATAGCCAGTCGATGTAAGGCGCGCCCGCGAATATCCACAAAAAGCAAGGCGCGAACGTCACCCACAGTGTCACAAATCCCGCCAATAACGCCAGCCCAAGCCCGCCCTCGCGAAACCCGGCGATGACCGCCACGAACTCGGTCACAAGGATCAGCGGCCCCGGTGTCGTCTCGGCCAGCCCCAGCGCGTCCATCATCTCCGGTGTGCTCAACCAGCCGAAATCGCCGACCACCGCTTGTGTCATATAGGCCAGCACCGCGTAAGCGCCGCCAAAGGTCACAACCGCGAGTTTTGAGAAAAAGAGACCCAACGTCGTGAGAAACTCCCCGCCCGTCAGTGCCAAAACCAGCAGCGGGACCAACCAAACCGCCAGCCACACCACGACCGTCCGCATCGTCTCACGCACCGGAACCCGTGCGACACTGACAGCTTCCCCTTGCGGTTTTGTGCTCAAAAAACCGACGATTCCCGCCAGCAGGATAATCAGCGGAAACGGCAAATCGAACAGGAAAATCCCCACAAACGACAATCCTGCCAACGCCCAGTGCAGCGGTCTTTTCAACGCGCGTTTCGCCACCTTCAGCAGCGCTTCGATCACAATGACGACCACGACCGCCTTCACGCCCAGAAACAATGCCTGCACCAACGGCACATCGCCCGCATGGGCATAGATCAGCGCCAGCGCCAACACCACCAGCGCGCCGGGGATCACGAACAGCAATCCCGCCAGCAATCCCCCCGCCACACCGCGCAACCGCCATCCCGCAAACGTCGCCAGCTGCATCGCTTCGGGTCCGGGCAGCAACATACAAAAGCTGAGCGCGCGCAAGAATTGCGCTTCGCTCAGCCAGTCGCGTTCCTCGACCAGTTCCCGATGCATCAGCGCGATTTGCGCCGCCGGTCCCCCGAAGGACAGCAATCCGATGCGCCCGAAAACGCGGACCATCTCACCCCAGCTCATGCGGATGCCGCCGGCCAATCATGTCCCTCATCCGTCGCATCGCGCGCCCAGCGGTACAGGGCGTCATAAACCGCCATCCCCGCCTCAAGCTGCGCCAGGTCATCGCGATACATTCGCGACAGACCCAACGAAATCGCCAGCAATCCCGCTGCTTCCGGTGCGAGGTCATGGCGGTTGGTATCCGCCCCGCGCACAATGGTCGCAACATGGTCCAGCGCGGGGATCGACAGCCCGAACTCGGCCAGCATCGTGTCGAACGTGCAGCTTTCCCCGCGATGTGAGAAATGCACGTCCTCCATATCGAACGGCGTTGCCGCGAATTTTTCCGCCACCAGCGCCACATCCTGCGGCGGCACGAACAGGAACTGCGCATTCGGATCAACAAACCGCCGGATCAGCCAAGGGCAGGCAATCCGGTCAATCTTGGGCCGGTGACGCGTCACCCAGACCGTGCGGCCTTGCGCATCTGCGGGGGGCAGATTGGCGGCTTCGACCATCGGCAAGTTAGCATCGCGCCATGCGAATTGTCCGCCTGTCAGCGTCTCACACGCGATTCCCTGATGGCGCAGGATCGCGGCGGCCCCTTGCGAAATTTTGCGGCCCTTTTGGCAGTAAACGACAGTAGCCCGTCCCTGAACACGGGGGAGCAACGCGTCCAAATCCGTAAACGCATGGCGAAACGCGCCGGGGATCAGCTGCGGATCATCCGCAAAATCCGCGTCAATGCGCAGATCGACCAAAACCGGCGCACCGGGTGTTCCGGTCAGGCGGGACAGTTGAGCAGGGGTGATTTCATGGGGAGAAGGCATGGCTGTGGCATCCTTTGAAAAACAAACGGATGCGATCCTTCGGCCTGAGCCTCACGGGGCGTTCGCGGTGGCCCCATCCCGACAATTTGACGAGAGGGGGCAGCTTTGTCAACATTCCCTGACCGCAGGAAATCACCCCATCGTCAGGACGATTTTGCCGATGTGATCCGCGTCCAGCGCCACATGGCTTTGTGCGGCGTCTTCCAGGGCAAAACTGCGGTCCATCACCGGCTTCACTTTGCCCTCCGCGATCATCGGCCAGACATAGCGCATCAGCGATTCCGCGATGACGCCCTTCTCCTCGGCGCTGCGTATGCGCAGGGTTGATCCGGTCAGGGTCAAGCGCTTGAGCATAACGGGCAGCATGTTCAGCTCAACCTTTGCGCCTTTCTGGAAGGCGATATTGACGATCCGCCCGTGCTTTGCCGCCACTTTCATATTGCGGGCGATATAGTCGCCGCCGACCATATCGAGCGTCACATCAATCCCGCGCCCTTCCGTGGCGGCTTTCAGCACCTCGACGAAATCCTCTTCGCGGTAGTTGACGCATTTCTCGGCCCCCAGCGCCTCCGCCGCCGCGCATTTCTCGGCATTGCCGGCGGTGGCGAAGACCCGCGCTCCGAATGCGGTTGCCAGCTGGATGGCTGTCGTCCCGATTCCACTGGTTCCGCCATGCACGAGGAATGTGCTGCCATCGCCCAAGTCACTGCGTTCAAACACATTTGTCCACACCGTGAAAAACGTCTCCGGCACAGCCGCCGCCTCTTCCATGCTCAGACCGTCCGGCACGGGCAGGGTACACAGCTCATGCGCCACCGCGTATTCGGCATAGCCGCCGCCTGAAACCAGTGCGCAGACCTTCTCGCCCACCTCATAGCGCGTGGTTCCCTCGCCAACCGCGATGACTTCACCCGAAACCTCAAGCCCCGGAATATCCGATGCGCCGGGGGGAGGGGGGTAGTTTCCGGCACGCTGCATCGCATCGGGGCGGTTGACCCCGGCGGCGGCGACCTTAATCAGCACCTCGTTCGGCCCCGCTTGGGGCACAGGCCGCTGGCAGAGCACAAGGGCTTCGGGGCCGCCGGGGTCGGGGATTTCAATCGCGCGCATCATGGTGGTCATAGGTGTTCCCTCTGGTTCAATGAGGAGATCATAGCCCTTAACGCGCACGGATAAAGGCTTAGAGTTTGTTTGGGCGCAATTTCCGGGTCGGGCAATGAAGGCATTGCCCTTCAGATTGCTTCAACCCTGCAATTCGCGCAGCTTTTGCAACGAAACCCGCACCGCCCGCTCTCCCGTCAGCACGACCGAGCCATCCGGCCCGATCAGAGGCGCAAATGCGGGGTTCAGTACGTCCAGCCCGCCCGTAAACGCCCCGAAAGCGGGCAGGATGACCCGCCGCGCATCCATCACAAAGCACTTGCGGGCAATACGCCGCCCCCGCACCCGCATCTGCGCCTTGGGATGGTAATGCCCTGATATTTCAGCACTTTCAGCCGGGTCAGCGATATGCCGGAACGTCAATCCGCCCAGCCGCAGCGCCGCCGCGCTTTCCCCGCCGAACCGCGTCGGGGCCGGATCATGGTTGCCCGTCACCCACATCCATTCATGCCCTGCGACCAGTTTTTCGATCTGCCCGGCGGTGTCATTATCGAGACAATCCGCCGTCAGAGAATCGTCAAAACTGTCACCGAGTGTCACCACCATGCGTGGTGACAGTGCCAGAATCTCGCCCGTTAAGCGCTCCAACGTTGCATGATTTTCATAGGGTGGCCAAAACCCGCCCGACCGCCGCGCATGACGCTCAGATTTGCCGAGGTGCAGGTCCGACACAACCAGCGCACGATACTCCTCCACCCACATCGCCCCGCTTGGCCGCAGGTCGATTTGGGTGTCGTGGAAGGGGAGGGAAAGTGATGAGGACGCGTTTGTAAGCACTTCGTGTTATCCTACCAACAAGCGCCTGCTATTAAGCCGAACACTGTCATACTCCGCCCCCCGCCTTTGCGGAGGACAGGCTCCGGCGGAGTATCCAGTCTCGTTTCCTGAAGACCGTTTTTCCGGCAATCGGGTCTGGATTCCCTGCCTTCGCAGGGAATGACGGATGAGCAAAAGCCCCTCAAAGCACCCTTCCCAAATCCGCGATAATATCCTCGGCATCCTCCAGCCCCACAGACATACGGAACACCCCGTCCCCGGCATAGGCGCGATAGCTTTCAAGCGCCGCGCCCTCCAGCCGGAACGACGTTTCCATCAACCCCGCCGTTTCCATCCAGAAGATCAGACTGCGGTGATGGCCCAGCGATACCGCGTAGTGGATCACCTCGAACGTATCGATCATCGCCTGTCCCAGCGCCCGCCCTTGCGCGGCATCGCCCACCTGGAACGAGATCATGCCGGAAGTGTTTTGCATCTGCGCCGCCGCCAGCTCCCGCTGCGGGTGCGAGGCCAGTCCCGGATAAATCACCTTGGTCACGGCGGAGCGCGTCTCCAGCCATTCGGCCACCGCCTGCCCGTTCTCCTGATGCGCCTTCATCCGCAGCGGCAGCGTCGCCGCCCCCCGCGCGATCAGCCACGCGTTGAACGGCGACATAACCGCCCCGTGATGGATCGCCGACTCGCCCCGCATCTTGCCGATCAGCGCAGCACTCCCCGCAACCGCACCACCGACCGCATCGCCATGCCCGCCGATATATTTCGTCACCGAGTGCATGATGAGATCAACGCCCAGCGCCGTGCAGTTCTG
>CALDZQ010000009.1 GCA_937944035.1 uncultured Neomegalonema sp.
AGTGCCGCATCAGATAGCGGATAAGCCCTTCATCGTTCCGCGCCGCTTTCGTGCCACGTCCGTAGGATACCCGCGCCGCCTGCACAATCGCGCCGTCATCGCCCATATAATCGACCGCGCGCACGAACCCGTGGTCGAGCAAAGGCACTGCACTGTAAAGTTGCGCCTCCAACCCCGGTGACACCGCGCGATAGGTCGGCGTCTGATGCGCACGTTGCGCAGCGATTTCGGCGATCTGCTCAGGGGTCAGGCTCATGGGCTTTACTCTCGCGATTATGCGTCTAGCTTCACATCAATGTTCAACGAAGCCGGGGACGGAAATTATGCCGATTGAGTATCTGCACACGATGGTCAGAGTCAAAGACATCGACGCCAGCAAGAAATTCTACTGCGACCTGCTCGGCCTTGAGGAGCGTTCGCGCAAAGACCTTACCGGGGCCAAGGCCACCCTGATCTTCCTGTGCCAGCCGGGTGGCGGGCCGGGCAATGATCTGGAGCTGACCTATAACTGGGATTCAGACGAGGAGTATGACGGCGGACGCAACTTCGGCCACCTCGCCTATAACGTCGACAACATCTACGAGACCTGCCAAAAGCTGCAAGACGGCGGCGTCACCATCAACCGCCCGCCGCGCGATGGCCGCATGGCCTTTGTCCGCTCGCCCGATGGTATCTCCATCGAATTGCTGCAACGTGGTGACGCTTTGCCGCCGCAAGAACCTTGGGCGAGCATGGAGAACACGGGGGAGTGGTAGTTGCCATGACCAGAGTGAATTGCGATAAACTTGAGCCACATTTCGCGCCAAAAACCGCGCGAAATGTGGTTCTTGGTAATTCAGGATAATCGCAATTCGCTCTCTTCCCAAACTCAATCCAGATAGGTCCAGCTTATGTTTTCCCAAGGCTCATACGTCCCGCCCCGTTTGGAATAAAGATCGGCCCCGCTCACGCCGGCGCGATGCAGTGCTTTCAGAAAGGCAGGATTGAAAACCAGTGCGTTATCGCCGCCTCCGAGTGCGTTGCTGCCCCAGAACGGATATTGCAACGCCCAATCCGCAACTTCCGGATAGCGGACAAATGATTTGAAAAGATCAGCGCCGCCAAAAAGCCTGTTCGTTTCCAGTTCAGGCTCTTCATAATAATTCATTGGCGTAATTTGAAACAAGACTACAGCGTACTGGTATCCGGTGGTAAAATCTTCACCTGTATTAGTGAGGATCCGCACCGGGAAAAATCTTACGGCTTCGGGCATCGCGGCCTCGAAAACCTGCTTCGCCTTTTCACTGACGACCAGCTTCGAACGCGACGTAAACATATCCGGCAGAGGCCCCTGGAATTTTGCATTCGTCAGCCGCAAATCAGAATGCCAGACATCGGGTTCATCAGTCAGCTTCAAAAAATACGCCGAACGGATACCGTGTTTCACGTCACTCAAATCAATTAAACGCTCCGGCGATTTGTCGGCGAGGCGCCCTATTGCCGTTTTTTTTTATGGCTTCAAGCGGCAAAGCCGGACCATCACCTGCGCCGTACACAGAATCATAGAGATAGATGACCTTCCGGCTCTCATCGACCGGCAAGGCAGGTTCGGGCGATGTACGAACGACATCAATCGGTGTTTCAGTCATGTGAGAATGGCCTCTTGCGGTGTGAGGGATTTCAAACTCCTGCTTCACAATCGTACTCGGTTTATATCTCAAACAACAACCAGGCCAGATATTCCCGAAGAAACCCCTTCTTTTTTAACGCCCGCCACCCTATATTGAGGATGTTCGCGCAAGCGGACTATGGTGATAAACGCGCGTGTAATAGGCGGCTCGGACCCGGGGGCGGTACCCGGCGACTCCACCAAACATCCCGTCATTTGCGGGCGGATGGGGTCGAAACAGGATCGACGGACGTTGAAAGGCGTTAGCTTTTACCCGGCATTGTACCGCCGTTATCGGGCTATTCGCACAATTGCAAATGACAATAGTGCTCCGGTTGCTCTCGCTGCGTAAGCAGTGCGAAAACTGGAACTGAGCCTTAGTCCTTAGCCGGATTAAGCGGGGTTCGGAGGTACCTGGCAACAGAAACCTCCACTTTTCATCCTCATCACCCGTCCGTGTTTCGGTGTATGCAAAAAACCGCTTCACCACAGCGCGCAATCCGCTATTATCAGGCGGCGAAAGCGTGTTTTGTGTTATTCGCGGAAGCGGGGCAAACAGTGGTTGCAGGACCGATAGATTATCTTGAGTTGACCCGCGAGGGGTTGCGCAGCGTCATGGCAAAATCGCTCGCTCATACGATTGAACACGGCTTGTTTGATGAACAACATTTTTTCATCACCTATCTGACGACGCATAAGGGCGTGGTTATGCCCCCGTGGCTCAAGGCGCAATTCCCTGAACAGATCACGATTGTCCTCCAGCATGAATTCCACGACCTCGCTGTTATGGATGACCGTTTCAGCGTGGGCCTCAGCTTCAGCGGCCGTACCGCGCAGTTGGTTGTGCCTTTTGCGGCGGTAAAAACCTTCATGGACCCCAGCGTGAATTTCCAGATCGACATCCCGATGCCCGAACCGGAAACAGATTTCGGGATTGATCCCTCCGCTGAAAGCGCGGGTGCGGAAATCGAGACCATGCCGGAGCGCGTGGCATCCGGTGAGGACGGTGAACAAGCCGACACCTCATCAGAAGCCGAAGTGGTCAGCCTCGACGCCTTCCGCAAAAGATAGCGGGCATCCCCGCACCGCTTGGAATCCCGGTCCTTTTGTCACCCCGCGACATGATCGCGGGGTCCGTCATTCAACGCGAGCGGAGCAATGGATACCGCGAACAAATCGCGGTAAGACAATGTCCTTATGGCTGGCGCAGAAAATCTACCTCACCCTGTTATAAGGCTCAAATCGCTCCAACCCCCTCGCAATCCGTAATTTGACGCGGTATGACCCCCGCAATGACTCAAATTGTGGGAGAAATAGTCCGATGGTCAGTTCAAATGTGCGCGTGGAAACCGATTCCTTCGGCCCGCTGGATGTTCCCGCAGACCGCTATTGGGGCGCACAGACGCAGCGCTCGATCCTGAATTTCCCCATCGGTTGGGAAAAACAGCCCGTCGCCATCGTCCGCGCCCTCGGCGTCATCAAGAAAGCCTGCGCCACGGTCAACGCCCGCAACGGGGATCTCGATCAGGGCATCGCAGACGCCATCTGCACCGCAGCACAGGAAGTGATCGACGGCAAGCTCGACGACCATTTCCCGCTTGTGGTCTGGCAGACAGGGTCCGGCACACAGTCCAATATGAACGCCAATGAGGTGATCTCGAACCGCGCCATCGAGATGCTGGGCGGCGAGATGGGCAGCAAATCCCCCGTCCACCCGAACGACCATTGCAACCGCTCGCAATCGTCAAACGATACCTTCCCCACCGCCATGCACATCGCAGCGGCCATGACCGCGCATAACGTTCTGATCCCCGGCCTCGAAAAATTGCGCGCCGTCTTGGAGGAGAAAACCAAAGCGTTTGACGCCATCATCAAGATCGGGCGCACCCATACCCAAGACGCCACCCCCCTCACGCTGGGGCAGGAATTCGGCGGCTATGAGTATCAGGTCCGCATGGGCATTTCCCGCGTCAACAACGCGCTTGAGAACATCTACCCCCTCGCCCAGGGCGGCACAGCGGTCGGTACGGGCCTGAATACCCGCGAGAACTTTGCGGCGGGCGTCGCCGATGAGATGGCTGAAATCACCGGGCTGCCCTTTGTCACCGCCGAGAACAAATTCGAGGCGCTCGCCGCCCATGACGCGGTGGTCGAGATGTCCGGCGCGCTGAAAACCGTCGCCGCGTCGCTGTTCAAAATCGCCAACGACATCCGCCTGCTCGGCTCCGGCCCCCGCTGTGGTCTGGGCGAGCTGAACCTGCCTGAGAACGAGCCGGGCAGCTCGATAATGCCGGGCAAGGTCAACCCGACCCAGTGCGAGGCGATCACACAGGTTTGCGCGCATGTTATGGGCAACGACGCCGCAATCGGTTTTGCCGGAAGCCAAGGCCATTTCGAGCTAAACGTTTATAAACCCATGATGATTTACAACCTGCTGCAATCAATGCAGCTGCTCGGCGATGCCTCGGTGGCCTTCACCGATAATTGCGTCAGCGGCATTGAGGCGAACGAGGAGCGGATTTCCAAACTGATGCGCGAGAGCCTGATGCTCGTCACCGCATTGGCCCCTGAAATCGGTTACGACAACGCCACCAAAGTCGCAAAAACGGCGCATAAGAACGGCACGACCCTGAAGGAAGAGGCGCTCAATCTGGGTTTCTGCGACGCAGAAACCTTCGAGCGGGTCGTTCGCCCTGAAACGATGATCGGTCCGAAAGGGTAGCCATTCCACAGGCTCCACGGGCAAAGCGGAGACTGACATGACACGAATTATGATGTGCCTCGCCTTGCTGATTTCGCTGTCCGGCTGCATCGGCACAGTGGTCGGCGCGGCGGTGGATGTGGTTGGCGGCACGGTCGGTGTAGCGACCGATGTGGTGGTCGGGACCGTCGACATCACCACCGATGTGATCGGGACCGCCGTGGATGTTGTGACTCCGGGCGGTTCTGAGGACGAATAACGTACTGTTGAACTGGACACTTGCGGCCCGGCACTGCATCTTCGTACAAGTATATTGAACGGAGATTCAGCCATGACCGCCAGCACCGAAGCCCCCTTCGCCCGTGGAAAAATCTACGACGGCATCACCGATACCGTCGGCGGCACACCGCTCGTGAGGCTAAAAAATCTGGCGGAAGCGCATGGTGTGGATGCGGAAATCCTTGTAAAGCTTGAGTTTTTTAACCCGCTCGCCAGCGTCAAGGACCGCATCGGCGTCGCGATGATCGACGCGCTTGAGGAATCCGGCGCGCTCAAACCGGGCGGTGTGGTGATCGAGCCGACCTCCGGCAACACCGGCGTCGGCCTCGCCTTCGTCTGCGCCGCGCGCGGGTACAAACTGGTCCTGTGTATGCCCGAAAGCATGTCGATTGAGCGCCGCAAGATGCTGGCCCTGATGGGCGCGCAACTCGAACTCACGCCGAAAGAAAAAGGGATGAAAGGCGCGATTGCGCGGGCCGAAGAACTGCTCGCTTCAACTCCCGGCGCGATCATCCCGCAGCAATTCGAAAACCCCGCCAACCCCGCCATTCACGAGCGCACCACGGCGCTTGAAATCCTCGCCGATACGGACGGCGATTTCGACGCGTTCATCTCCGGCGTCGGCACGGGCGGGACAATCACGGGCTGCGCGCGGGTATTCAAGGGACAAGGCCACAAGGCGCAAATCATCGCCGTGGAGCCGGAAGACAGCCCCGTCATTTCGGGGGGCAGCCCCGGCCCGCACACCATTCAGGGTATCGGCGCGGGCTTCATCCCCGGCAACCTGAACACGGCGCTGATCGACCGCACCATCACCATCGGCAACGCCACCGCTTTCGAGATCGCCCGCGAGGCTGCCCGCACCGAGGGACTGCCCGTCGGCATCTCCTCCGGCGCGGCACTGGCGGCGGCGCTGGAAGTCGGCGCGGAACCGGAGATGAAAGGCAAACGGATCGTCGTCATCATCCCCAGCTTCGCAGAGCGCTACCTCTCGACAGCGCTGTTTGAGGGGCTGGGTTGAGGGGCCGCACTGCGATATAAACCAATGTCCCGCACTTGACGCGGGACTTTTTTCGACAAAGCACACTGATTACGAGAGGCTCCGCATCGAGTGCGGGCGGAAAGACATCGCTTCCGCCAGACCATCCTGAACGATATAAGGATCATTCCGGATAGTCTAACTTCTTGTTTTGGCGCGTTCTCCGAGTCGCCCCGATCAGTCCTTCTTCGCCATCGAATTAATCGCAGCTTGGAGGTCGCTGATCTGCTTTTGCAGGGTTTTGATCTCGTCAGATGATTCTTCTTTTGCTGTGGCCTTCGCGGGTGCAGCAGGTTTTGCAGGCTCTGCGCCGGGCATCCCCGGAACCTGACCGAACGGTGTGAACACC
>CALDZQ010000010.1 GCA_937944035.1 uncultured Neomegalonema sp.
ATGCGCAGCATCGGCCCGGCGATCGGCGGGGCCATCGTCGCATTTGCCGGGGCCGCCGCCGCCTTCGCGGTCAACGCGCTCAGCTATGTCGCGATCATCATCGCCCTGCTGCGCTGGAAAGCCCCGCCGCCCGACCGCCACCTGCCCCGCGAGCCGTTCGGCAGCGCGTTTTCCGCCGGGCTGCGCTACGTGGCGATGTCGCCGAATCTGATCCGCGTGATCCTGCGCGGCTTTATCTTCGGCTTTTCCGCCGTCGCCATCCTCGCCCTGCTGCCGATCATCGTGCGCGACCTGCTGGCGGGCGAGGCGTTCGTCTACGGCATCATGCTCGGCTGCTTCGGCGCGGGCGCGGTGGTCGGCGCGCTGGTCAACGCGCGGCTACGCGAGCATTTTTTCAACGAAACCATCGCCCGCATGGCCTTCACAGGCTTCGCCGCCAGCACCCTTGTCCTGTCCTTCAGCACCCATTACCTGCCCGGCGGCCTCGCCCTTGCCCTCGCCGGCGCCTGCTGGGTGATCGCGTTGTCGATGTTCAACGTCACGATCCAGCTGTCCACCCCGCGCTGGGTGGTGGGCCGCGCCATCGCGCTTTACCAGACCGGCACGTTCAGCGGCATGGCGTCGGGCAGCTGGATTTGGGGCAGCCTGGCCGAAGGTTTCGGCGTCAGCCAAGCCTTGATCCCCGCCGCATTGATCCTCCTGCTCGGCGCGCTTATCGGCCGTAGCATCCCGCTCCCGCCCTTTGGCAATCTCAATCTCGACCCCTCCAACAGATTCCGCGAACCGCCCCTGCGGCTGGACCTCACCCAACGCTCCGGCCCGATCATGGTGATGGTCGATTACAGCATCACCCAAACGGACGTGCCGGCCTTCCTCTCCGCCATGAGCGCCCGCCGCCGCATCCGCATCCGCGACGGCGCACAGCAATGGGTGCTGCTGCGCGATCTGGAAAACCCCGACATCTGGACCGAAAGCTACCACGTCCCCACCTGGGTCGAATACGTCCGCCATAACGAGCGCCGCACCCACTCGGATGTCGAGATTTCCGACCGCCTGCTCGCCTTGCACAGCGGCACAGATGCCCCCCGCGTCCACCGCATGATCGAGCGCCAGACCGTTTCGCTGGTTGATGACATGCCGCTCAAATCGTTAACGGGAGAAAGTGCCCGCATACCCTCATAACAGCGCATATCACATCGAAACCAGCGGATTTCCGGCTTTCACAACAGGTAAAACACCCCCTTGGCGCGCCCGCTTTTTTAGGTTTAAGCTGCAATGCAACATAAACAGCTTTTCTGATCTGAAGGAGCCGACAATGACAAACACGCCAAAGCAGCCTCTCTCGCCGAGCCGCCGGACCGTTTTGCGCGGAGGCGCAGCGATTGCACTGTCCGCTCCCTTCGTCAGCCGCGCATGGGCCGAGACGACAGAAATCAACATGCTCGCTTGGTACGGCCACGGCGAGCCGGACGTTGTCGGCGCATTTGAAGAAGCGAACAACGTCAAGTTCAAACCCAAATACTACGCGGGCGGCGACAACATGCTGGCCCTCATCGCCCAATCGCCCCCCGGAACCTACGACGTGATTCTCTCGGACGGCGAATTTGTGCAACAGCTCAACGCCGCCGGATATATCGATCCGCTGGAACCTGCCGATTATCCGTTCGACGACATGCTGCACGAGGATTTCACCAAATTCCCCGGCCACTGGGATGGTGACACGCTCTATTCGATGATGGTCCGCTGCGGCCATCTGGGGGTCAGCTACAACACAAACGCCGTCTCCGCCGAGGAAGCCGAAAGCTACGAATGTTTCTGGAAGCCTGAGTTGGAAGGCAAAGTCGGCCATTTCGACTGGCACTTGCCCTCGCTCGGCATGATGAGCCTTTACAACAACCACGGCGGCAAGCTCTGGGATCTCAGCGAAGAGGACTGGAAGGGTGTGCAGGAAACAACCATGAGCCTGCGCCCGCAAGTCGGCGGTTTCTTCGACTACGGCGGCACGTTCAACAGCCTCAAGAACGGCGAAATGCAGGCGATGTGCGGCATTGGCGACTGGATTACGGGCGTCTTGGAAAAAGACGGCGCACCCGTCGCATCCGTGGTCCCCAAACAGGGCGGCATCCAGTGGACGGAAAGCTATTGCATCGGCAAAGGCTCCGAAAAAGCGGAGATCGTCAACACATTCATCAAATACATGCTCTCGCCGGAGGGCCAGGTTAAATCGGCCAAAATGGCCGCCTATCCGGGTTTTGCCGTCACCAAAGCGGGCCGTGCCGCACTGATCGAGGCCGATCCGAAAGAAGCCAAGCGGACCGGACAGATGAAAGGGATGCCGAACGACCCGATCACCCTCATCAACGAGGGCCGCATCCACTACCGCGACATTCCAAAGCAGCAGGATCTTGAGGACTGGAACGACTTCTGGTCCGAATACAAGAACGCCTGATGCGGATGAACGCAAAGCAAAAACCCGCTTCCCCTCTCAGCAGGGGGAGCGAATTCGTATGAGCCGCCTCAACGCCTATGCCCTGACATGGCGCTTGCCGATTATCATCTGGCAAATCCTGTTCTTCCTCGGCCCGCTTCTCTTTATGATCGCGATGTCGTTTTTCCTCGTGAAAAACTACCGCATGATTGAGGCGTTCGAGTTCAAGAACTGGGAGAAAATGCTCTCGCGCGGATATGTGTGGGACAGCTATTGGCTGACGCTGGGGCTGGCGGCGCTCTCCACCGCAATCGCCTCGCTGATCGCCTTTCCCGCCGCCTTTTTCCTCGCCTTCAAAAGCTCGGAAAACCTTCGCCGCTGGGCGATTTTCCTGCTCATCATCCCGTTTTTCACCAGCTATCTCGTGCGCACATTCTCGTGGTACGTCATCCTTGCGGAGTCGGGCGTCATCAACGCGCTGATCGGCAATATCGGCCTTGGCCCGTACACCATGCTCAACACCAAATTCGGCACGATCATCGGCTACCTCACCCTCACCCTGCCGCTCGTCGTCATTTTGCAGACCGTTTCGCTCGCCAATGTTGATAAAAACCTGATCCAAGCCGCCCAAAACCTCGGTTGCTCACCGTGGCGCACGATCCGTGCGGTCATCATTCCCTCCGCCAAAGCCGGATTAATCATCGCGGCGCTCTTTTGCTTCATCCTCTCCTTCGGCGATTTCGTCGCCCCGTATTACTTAGGCGGATCAAAGCCGCCAACCCTGCCGATCCTGATTATTGATACCACAAAATCGGGCCAACAATGGCCGCGCGCTGCTGTGGTTGCGGTAATGATGATGGTAACTCTTTTCACCATCGCCTTCGCCTCGATCATGCTCGCCTATCGCAAGAGGGTCAGCAAATGAGGGGTGCGTCTATCACTTGGGCGCTCAGGATTTACCTGCTGCTCATTTTTACCTTCGTCTTCGCGCCGATCGTCTTCAGCGTGATTTTCTCGTTCAATTCGGACCGCTTCCCGACGATCCCGCTGGGCAGTTTCACGACCGAATGGTACGCGAAAATCTTCGCCGATTCCGAAGTGTGGGAGGCCGCGCGCAACAGCCTGATCGTCTCGCTCAGCACCTGCATCCTCGCCACCATCTTGGGCTTTTGCACCGCCTATTCCGACTATCGCTACAACTTCAAATTCAAAGGCCCGTACCTGGCGCTGGTCCTGCTCCCGCCGACAATCCCGCTCATAATCATGGCGCTGGCGATGCTGGCATGGTTCTCGAAAATCGGCGTATCGGGCCAGCTTTGGTCGATCATCATCGCCCATTCCGTCCTGACCGCGCCCTTCGCAATGGCGATCATCCGCCTGCGCCTCAACCAGATCGACCCGAACCTTGAGCCTGCCGCATGGAACCTCGGCGCGAGCGAATGGCGGACGATGCGCGAGGTGATCGTGCCGTTTTGCAAACCCGCGATTTTCTCGGCCCTCTTCCTCACCGCCGCGATTTCCTTCGACGAATTTGCCGTCGCATGGTTCGTATCGGGCCTGAACAAAACGATCCCCGTGCTCGTGTTGGAGATCGTGCAGGGCAATATCGACCCGCGCGTCAACGCCATCGGCACGTTCGTTTTCTTCATCTCCATGACCCTCGTGATCCTCGCCCAGCTTTTCTTCCTCGCCCGCCTGAACACGAAAGCCGATCCACAATGACCGAGTCCCTCGTCGTCCTCGACCGCGTCGTCAAACGCTTCGGCACATTCACCGCCGTGCGCGAGGCCAATCTGACGATTGACCAAGGCGAGTTCATCGCGATCATGGGGCCGTCCGGCTGCGGCAAAACCACGACCCTGCGGATGCTGGCCGGGCTGGAGGAGCCGACCGAGGGCGAGATCCGCATCGGCGGCAAGCGGATGAACACCGTCCCCCCGCACGAGCGCGACACGCCGATGGTCTGGCAATCGCTCGCCCTCTTCCCCTTCCTCAACGCCCGCGAGAATGTCGAGTTCGGCCTGAAAATGCGCGGCGTCGATGCCCCCACCCGCAAGCGCCGCGCCCTTGATTGGCTGGAGCGGCTGGAGATCGGCCAATTCGCAGAGCGCAACATCGAAACCCTCTCCGGCGGCCAGAAACAGCGCGTCGCGCTGGCCCGCTCCCTCATCACCGAACCGCAACTCCTGCTGCTTGACGAGCCGCTCTCCGCCCTCGATGCGCACCTCGTGATCCGGATGCAATCGGTCCTGACCCGCCTGCAACGCGAGCTGGGCATCACCTTCGTCTACGTCACGCACTCTCAATCCGAGGCCTTCGCGATGGCCGACCGCGTCGTCATCATGGCCCAGGGCGAGATCGCGCAAGTCGGCAAGCCCCGCGACATCTACCGCGCGCCCGCCAACCGCTTCGTCGCCGAATTTGTGGGCCGCAACAATATCCTCAGCGGCAAGATCGCGGGCGCGAATGCCGGATTTGTCCGGGTCGAAACCCCCGTCGGCACGCTCAACGTGCAAGCCGAAGGCACAGCCCCCGTTACCGGAACCGAAGCCAGTTTCGTCGTCGCCGCCGACATGGTCCATATCGACCGCACGCCCGATGGCGCGGAAAACGCGGTCCAAGCCTCGCTCATATCCGAAGAATTCATCGGCTCCGTCGTGACGCTGTTCCTGGAAGCCCCGGACGGCACAGAGTTCAAAGTCCAGCTTCAAGAACGCGCCCTCGCCGCCCTTGAACCACGCACCGGCGACGTGTTCCACCTCAGCTGGAAAGCCGAAGACGCCCACCTCCTGCCCGCCTGATCTGCCCCCTCTCCCGCCGGAAGAGGGCCGGGGTGAGGGTCTTGCCAACGCGAAACGACATGGAGCCGCCACATGATCCGGAACCCCATCCCCTGGCCCAACGGCGCGCGCTGTGCGGTGGCGATCACCTTCGACATGGACGCCGACAGCCTGATCCACATCGCCCGCCCCGAAGATTCCCACGACCGCGTCTACCCGATCTCGATGGGCCGCTACGGCCCCACCGTCGCGATCCCGCGCATCCTCGACACATACGAGCGCATGGGCATCAAGCAATCCTTCTTCATCCCCGGCTGGTGCTTGGAGAATTACCCCGACGCGGTGGAGGCGATCCTTGAGGGCGGCCATGAAATCGGCCATCACGGCTGGATTCACGAAGACCCCGTCGCCACCAAAGGCGCGGCGCAAGCCGAAGCCTTCGCCAAAGCGATGGACGCGCATCGCCGCATTTGCGGCATGGCCCCGCGCGGCTACCGCGCGCCCGTGTACAATGTGACCCGGCAAGTGCTTGATCTACTTGTCGAAAACAACTTCCGCTATGACAGCTCCCTCATGGCCGATGATATTCCCTATCAGATGACCACCCCGCAAGGATCGCTCTACGAAATGCCCGTCCACTGGGGCACGGATGACTGGCCCCCCTTCGCCCATTACGACGAGATCGGCTACCTGATGCCCGTCAAAGGCCCGTCCGAAGGCTTGGCCGGCTTCTGGGAGGAGTTCGAGGCCGCTTACGAAGCGGGCGGCTTCTTCATGCTCATCGTCCACCCTTTCCTGACCGGACGCCTCGCGCGCTGGCGGCTTGTCGAGCAATGGATTGAAAAAACGATGGCCGAGCGCAATGTCTGGTTTGCGCGGCTGGAAGACATCGCCGACCATCTGGACAGCCTGAAAGCCGCCGGAACCTATGCCCCGCGCGTCGAAAAACTCCCCTATTTCGATGGCCCGCAACGCTAACAGCCTACGGAAAAACAGTCCCGCAATCCAATACCTGAGTCATTCCAGCGCAGGCTGGAATCCATTCATCAAAGACAACCAAGCCCTAAGCATATGAGAACAAAAGATTTACCGCTCTGTGAAAAACACCAACTTCAGGGAATATTCAGGCAACTTGTGATTACCCTGAATCACAAGTTGCCACAAACAGCGCGCGACAAAGCCACACCACTGCGCTAATATCCAATTATGTCAACAGCTTACAGCTACCGCACCGCCTCCGGAATCCCCGATTTCGACGATTCCGCCCCGATCGCCTTCATGGATGGCGATTGCGCTCTGTGCAGCTTCAGCGCACGGATGATCCACCGCCTCGACCACAGCGGAACCATGAGAATCTGCCCGATACAATCGCCGCTGGGTCGTGCGATCCTGCACCATTACGATATGGCGCCGGATGATCCCGCCAGTTGGATTTTCTTGGAGGACGGCATCGCCCACAGCGATTCCA
>CALDZQ010000011.1 GCA_937944035.1 uncultured Neomegalonema sp.
CGTGATCTGGTTGTGGGTGCTGCTGTACGAGCGCGGCTACAGCATCGACACCCGCCTCGCCCGCAAAGTGCCGCGACTGGCGCTGGCGAGTGTGGTGATGGGCGCGGTGCTGATGGGCCTGGCATGGCTGCTGCGCGACAGCCTCAACAGTGGTCTGGCGCGCGTTGCCGGTGTCTTTGGCCTCATCATCCTCGGCATGACCACCTACGCCCTCAGCG
Organism: uncultured Neomegalonema sp.; assembly: GCA_937944035.1. Taxonomy (GTDB): domain Bacteria; phylum Pseudomonadota; class Alphaproteobacteria; order Rhodobacterales; family Rhodobacteraceae; genus JAHDDY01. The sequence goes on from CALDZQ010000011.1 coordinate 219, forward strand.
CAAGGCTGTTCGGGGCGTTTACGTTGGGGGAATTAAAGGCGGGGTTGCGGCGGTGATTGACAATCATACGTAAGTTACGTATGTATTTGTGAGTTCAAGGAGGCCCACATGGAAACTGTCAATATCGCCGACGCGGCCCGTAATCTCTCAAAGATTGTCGCCAGTGTTGAATCTGGTGAAACCGTGGTTCTCGCCCGTCGCGGCAAGCCTGTGGCGACCATCGAGCCGATCAAAAATTCCAAAATCCGCTATGGCCTGCTGGAAGGTCAGCTTGATGGCCTGAAAGGCGTTGATTGGCACGAGCCGATGTCAGAGGACGATCTGGCATTGTGGGAAGGGTGAGCGGTGCGGCGCGTCCTTCTCGACACCAATGCGCTGCTGTACCTGCTGTCCCCATCACTCGGCGCGCTGCCTGAGGCGGCACGGAATGCGATTGACGGGGCGGAATACGTCTTTATCAGCGGCATCAGCCTGTTCGAGATCGGGCAAAAAGTCCGCGTGGGCAAGCTGCCAATCGCAGAGAGCGTGGTGCGCGCCCTGCCGGAAACCGCAGCGCAAAGCGGCATCCACGTCATCGCCGTCTCCCCGTCGGTTTTGCTTGAAGCGTCGCTCCTGCAATGGGCGCACCGCGACCCGTTTGACAGGATCATTGCCGCAACCGCAAAGGAAGAGAATGCGGTGCTGATAAGCTCAGACGTGGTTTTGTCGCGGGATGCCGATGTGCTGGGGTTAAGGGGGGTTATTTGGGGGTAGTGGATGTCATCGGGTGATTGACTTTAAATCGTCGATCTCAATCTAAATCAGCTATTCAAAATGGAGCATGCCAATCATCGTCTTCTTTAGGATCTAACGGGTCGACTAATTCAAGAATACGAGGACGGAATTGAACAATATTATCGCCAATTGGCGCGAGACTCCTGCCCGTGATGTATATTTCCTCTTTTTCCGGAAGCGATAATTGTCTCTTAATGCTCGCTAGCGCACTCGGAGAGTTTTCCTCTATAATGTCGATTGCTCTTTTGAGCATTCTTGGCTTTTCCAAAGGCAAGATTTCGTCTAACGGCTCACCTAAAGGTCTGCGGTAGCCTTTTGAGCTTGCCTGCTTAAACAATGACAGTGCACGTTCCTCACTACACATTCTCAACTGCCTCGCGCGATTGATTTGAGCCAATATAGAGAGGCCCCATTTTTCTTTATGTGCAGCAAATTCAGCGAGAGAAAAGTAGCCAACTTCACGTATAAACGCACTTTCCGGAAACAGAATTGCGGCAGCAAAACGGTGAGCTTGCGTCTCAATAGCTTTATGCGTAGCTGGATTGCGTAACTCTTTATCTGTTACGTTTCGATGCAGCAAAATATGTCCCAGTTCATGCGCCAGATTAAATCTCTGACGCGACAAACTACCTCTTTCTGTGTTCGTTCCGACGATCGGCCTCCCAATTTCTGGAATCCAGTTACAATATCCAGACTGCTTCGTATTTTCGATAGGGAACGCCAGAACAGGAATGCCAATATTTTCGATTGCAAGAGTCATATCTGCAATCGGAAGCACTCCCAACTGCCACTCCTCACGGCATGATTGAGCAATATCCTCTATATCTTCGTCTAAAAGTTCTGCCCAATGATTGGGAAGATTTAAATTTGGGATGTGTAAATTTTTATAATCAACATATTTTGATGTTAAGAAAAATAATTCCCCAGCCCATTCGATTCTTTGTTTAGTTTTTTCTTGAGACCTAAGAGGTTCGCTCTGCTGTTTTCTCCAAAATATTGATTGAGACAAAGAAAATGGTTTTTCGCGCAAGAAAAAAGATCGATCAAATCCTAATATACTCGCAATGCGGTCGATAGTTTCGTTTCGAGGTTGTGATTTTGATTTTTCAATGTTCGCGAGTGCGGTGTCAGTTATATTGACAGCCTCAGCCAAACTCCTTTTGGTCAAGCCACGTGCTTCGCGAGCTTGGGTGAGACGTTCACCAACAAACTGTGGGTTTCCAAGGATCATCCCCATTCCTCTTCACTATCACGCCAACGCACCGTTACTGCATCAGTTTGCAAAAGTGGGCCTGATACAGCCTTGGTCCAACCAAGCCTTGCACCGATTGAAGTGTCTAGGACGTTCCCTATCCACAGCCAATTCTCGTATCTTTCATCTGCTATAGCGATTTTCAATTCTGTTAGCGCAGTTCCGCTCTGTGTGAACGATGTTCCTGCCCAGCCATGTAAGACGGTCATTAAAATCGTGTTTGAAGCGTCGATTCGTGCGCGCTTGTCGCCTTTAAAATCAAACTCTAGCTGTCGCACCGCGAGTGCTGAAGCTGCGAGACGCTTTTTATAATCTGCTGTCGCAGGGCATGCGCGAGTATGCGTAAGCACATCTTGTATCAGCAATATACGATTCATTCGCGCTACAGCAAACCGCTGCCCATTACATGGCAAAAATCGCATCTCGGATGGTACTTCAGCGAAATGACACGCTCTTAGCAGCGCGTTATTCCCTAATCCCCGCCTCCCGAAACGCAGCGATTGAAGCTCCGATTGTTGCAATACTTCATTCTCACGCGCAATAAATTCGCCAGGCGGTGCAGCACGATCCCAATATGCCTGAGCATATGCTCCAGCGAATTCAGTCCTAATAAGGTCTAAGAAATCTTGATCAATATCATTTGCTAAGAGTTCTTCAATATCGCGCACTCGAGGTACCCCAATAAAAATCAGACGCAATCAATAGCGGGTAAATTAGAAAAAAAAGCAAGTAAAATTTTTCGTAGGCGGATATTGCTTGTTAGATCTCTGATCTGACCCACGTTGACGCGGGCGTATTTTTCTCGTGGCGAACAGGGGTCCGGCGGGCTATCTCTACCGCATGAGCAGCACCGACAAAGTTACCCATTTCGGCTATCGCGATGTGACCGAGGATGAGAAGCCTGAGCTTGTGCAGGGCGTTTTCTCCTCTGTGGCGAACCGCTATGACATTATGAATGACCTGATGTCCGGCGGGGTTCATCGCATCTGGAAAGCGGCGATGATCGACTGGCTCGCGCCGAGACCCGGTATGCGGATGCTGGATGTGGCGGGGGGCACGGGCGATATTGCGTTTCGCATTCTCGATCGCGCCAACGACAAACCAGGTGATCCGTCTCATGTGACCATCCTCGACCTGACCGAAGGGATGCTGCGCGCGGGGCTGGAGCGGGCCGAGGGCAAGGCTTTCGATGAGCAGCTGGCGTGGGTTAACGGCGATGCGATGGCGCTGCCGTTTGAGGATAACAGCTTTGATGCCTACACAATCGCGTTCGGCATCCGCAACGTCACCCGTGTCGGGGATGCGCTGTCCGAGGCGTATCGCGTGCTGCGGCCCGGCGGGCGGTTCCTGTGCCTTGAATTCAGCGCGGTGACGGTGGCGGGGATGGATAAGATCTATGACGCCTACTCGTTCAACGTGATCCCGCGCCTTGGCCAGATGGTCGCGAATGACCGCGATTCCTATCAGTATCTCGTCGAGAGTATCCGGCAGTTCCCTGAACAGGAGCGGTTTGCCCAGATGATCCGCGAGGCAGGCTTCGGGCAGGTCAAGTACCGGAATATGACAGGGGGCGTGGCCGCGCTCCACTCCGGCTGGAAGCTGTGAAACTGCTGCGCGTACCGGGGTATTTGCTCCGGCTTCTCCGCATTGTGGCCACGCTTGCCCGTTCCGGCGCATTGACGCAGTTGCGCGAGCAATTTGAGGTGGGCGGGATCAGCGGGGCGGTGCTGATCTGCGTGGCGTTTATCACCAAACCGTTCGGCAAGCGCGGTGATCCCGACCTGCCGCCCCTCGCCCGCGCGCTGACGGCGCTGGGTCCGGCGGAGGTGAAGCTGGGGCAGATGCTCTCGACGCGGCCCGATGTGGTGGGCGACCAAATCGCGGCGGAGCTGCGCAGCCTCCAAGACCGCGTCGCCCCCTTCCCCGACAGCCAAGCCGAGCAGATGGTCGAGCAGGAACTCGGAGCGCCGGTCAGCGCCTTGTTCACGCGCTTCGACCCCGCCATCGCCGCCGCCTCAATCGCGCAGGTTCACCGCGCGCGGACTCCGGAGGGGCATGAGGTGGCGGTCAAAGTGCTGCGGCCGAATATCGAGCGTGATTTTCTGCGCGACATCGAGGCGTTCCGCTTTGTCGCGCATGTGATCGAGTGGGTGTTGCCGTCCTCGCGCCGCCTTAAACCTGTCGCTGTCTATGACCATTTTGAGGAAACCACGCGGATTGAGCTGGACCTGCGGTTGGAGGCGGCGGCGGCTTCGGAATTTGCGGGCAATACAGCGGATGATCCGCTGTTTCGGGTTCCAACGGTCGATTGGGGCCGCTCCAGCCAGCGGGTGATGACTTCCGATTGGGTGGATGGCACGCCCATCGGCGATATTGCCGCGCTGAAGGCCAAGGGAATTGACGTTGCCGGGCTGGGCGAGCGGGTTATTCAGACTTTCCTGCGCCATGCCCTGCAAGACGGGCTGTTCCATGCGGATATGCATCAGGGCAACCTTCTGGTCGGGGATGACGGGGCGATTGTTGCGCTGGATTTCGGGATTATGGGGCGGTTGGACCCGATGACGCGGCGGTTCTATGCTGATATTCTGCTGTCCTTCCTGCGCCGGGACTATGAGCGCGCCGCACGGGTGCATCGTGAGGCCGGATACCTGCCCGCCGACCAGCCGCTCGACGCCTTCGCGCAGTCGTTGCGGGCGGTGGCGGAGCCGATATTCGGGCTGGGGGCAAAGAATATCTCGATGGCGCGGTTGCTGGGGCAGCTGTTCAAAGTGACCGAGCGTTTCGGGATGGAGACGCAGACGCAGTTGATATTGCTGCAAAAAACGATGGTGATGGTTGAGGGCGTGGCGCGGGATTTGAACCCCGATGTCAATATGTGGACCGCCGCAAAGCCCGTGGTCGAGCACTGGATGATCGAGAATCTCGGCCCTAAAGCCATCGCCCGCGACCTGAAAAACACGGCCGTCGCGCTCTCAAGCCTCGGCCCGCGTATGCCGGAGGTTGCTGAACGGCTGGTGACGATGATCGACAAGGCCACGCTGCCCGAACCGCCCGCCTTGCCGCCCCGCCGGACGCCGATTTGGCCGATGATGGTCTGCGGGGTGATCGGTGGTGCGATTGGCGCGGGCCTGATGCTGGTTTTGATGGGGTGATTACCACCATAACCGTTGACACCAGCGCGCTTGCCGCTTAATTACGCGAGCCTTATGGAAGGCCAGATGCGCCCTCCAGCCTGAACTATTGTCTAAGCACCGTCCAAGGAGCGATCCCGTGAAACGCACTTTTCAGCCCAGCAATCGCGTTCGCAAGAACCGCCACGGCTTCCGCGCCCGTATGGCAACCAAAAATGGCCGCAAAATTCTCAACAGCCGCCGCCGTCAGGGCCGTAAGAAGCTGTCTGCCTGATCTAACAGGTGTGAGCCGCGATGCGCCTCTGATTGAGACACTCCGACAGCGGCGGGACTTTCTCGCCGCCGCCCGCGCGAGAAAAGCCGTTACCAAGGGCATGATCGTGCAAAAAAGACGCAGACGCGCCGATGAATCGGATTGCGATTTGCGAATCGGTTTCACCGCATCGAAAAAAGTCGGCAATGCCGTAAAGCGCAATCTGGCAAAACGCCGGATGCGAATGCTTGCGCGTGAGGTGCTGTACGCGGATGGCGAGGCGGGGTGCGATTATGTGCTCATCGCCCGTGCGGGATTGACGATAGAGCGCGATTATCAGGCGCTACGCGGCGATCTGGAATACGCGATCCGCAAGTTGCGGGATGCTCCCGCATGATCCGGCGCATTGCAACAGCCATCGTGAAGTCCCCGATTCACGCCTATCGCTACGCGATTTCCCCGCTTCTCGCGTCTAATTGCCGGTTTCAGCCGACCTGTTCGTCTTATGCATTGGAAGCGATAAACACGCATGGCCCGCTGCGCGGTGTCGGTCTTGCGCTGCGGCGGATGGTCCGTTGCCGCCCCGGTGGGGCATCCGGGTATGATCCTGTACCGCCCTGCGCGGGCAAAAACGCTCAAAAACCTTGACGATTGAGGCTATCGACGCTTGAACCTGCCTTAGCTTTTTAAAATTTACGACAATCATCTTACGCACCCCGGAGCCGAACCCTATGGGCGACCAAAAGAACCTGATATTGGCTGCTGTTCTCAGCTTTCTCGTGATCGGTCTGTGGGAGGTCTTCGTGATCGGACCAGAGCGTATGAGATTGGAAGAAACGGCGAAATATGAGGCTGAAATTGCCGCCGACCGCAGCGTTGGACAAACATCCGTACCAAGCGCAAGTGTCGATTCCGTTGTGTCCCTTGTCAGCCGGGACGATGCGTTGCAAGAATCCGAGCGCGTTATCATCGATAGCCCGCGCGTTGATGGCTCGATCTCGCTGACGGGTGGACGGATCGACGATCTGAACCTGAAAGATTACCGCGTTACGGTGGACAAATCTTCGCCGGAGGTGAGGCTGCTATCCCCGCGCAATGCCGAGTCCGCTTATTATGCGTTGTTCGGCTGGGCAGGCGGCAATGCCGGAACCTTGCCCGGTCCGGCGACCGAATGGACGCTCGCGGAGGGGTCTACACTCGACCTCGGCAAACCCGTGACGCTGTCATGGACCAATGATTCGGGCCTTGAGTTCCGGCAGAAATACGAGATTGACGAAAACTACCTCTTCACGATCACCCAAACTGTCAGCAACCAGACCGCAGAGGAGCGCACACTTGTGCCCTATGGCGTCATTGCGCGGCATGGGGAGCCTGAAACGCAAGGCATGTATCTGCTGCATGAGGGCGCTATCGGTGGGTTTGACGGGATCACGGAGAGCATCGATTATTCCGACTTTCAGGATTTCGACCTTGATTCTGCCGAACGCGCGCGGCTTTCTAAGTTCACTGCCGAGGATAACGGCTGGCTGGGTCTGACCGATAAATACTGGATGACTGCGCTGATCCCGATGAAAGGCACGTCATTCACAGGCGCGTTCAAGCTGGCGGGCCGTGATGCCGCGCCGGTCTTCAGCGCCGATGTCCGTTTGCCGCCTGTTTCGGTTGCGGCAGGGGCCACGCAAAGCAGTACGGTCCAGTTCTTTGCCGGGGCCAAGCAGGCCGATGTGCTGAAGATGTACGAAGAGAAACTGGGCGCTGACAGTTTTTATGATGCGATTGACTGGGGTTGGTTTTTCTTCCTTACCAAGCCGTTCTTCTGGCTTTTGAACACGATCTACAAGCTGGTGGGTAACTTTGGCGTCGCCATCATCCTGCTGACGCTGGTTGTGAAAACCGTCATGTTCCCGTTGGCGTATAAGTCTTACGTCTCGATGGGCAAGATGAAAAAGCTGCAACCGCAGACCGAGAAAATCCGCGACAAGCACAAAGAAAACCCGCAGGCGATGCAAAAAGCCATGCTGGAGCTGTATAAGAAAGAAAAGGTCAATCCGGCCTCAGGGTGTTTACCGATCCTGTTCCAAATTCCGGTGTTTTTCTCGCTCTACAAGGTTCTGTTCGTCACCATCGAAATGCGCCACGCGCCGTTTTTCGGTTGGATAAAAGACCTGTCCGCACCGGACCCGACCTCGTTCCTCAACCTGTTCGGGGCGCTGCCGTGGGATGTTCCTGAGACGGGGCTTATTAAGACGCTGGGGATCGGCATTTGGCCGATTATCATGGGCGTGACCATGTGGCTGCAAATGCAGCTCAATCCCGCGCCGCCGGACCCTATTCAGAAGAAGATTTTCGCGTGGATGCCTGTGCTGTTCACCTTCATGCTGGGCGCGTTCCCGGCGGGTCTGGTGATCTACTGGACCGCGAACAACGTGCTGACTATCTTCCAGCAGGGCACGATTATGAAGTCTCAAGGGGCGGAGATTGAGATCCTTGAGAAGATCAAACGCTGGCGCGGTAAGAAGAGCGGGACGCTCGAATAACGGCCGGACCTATACGGCGCGTCAACGATCGTTTGATCTTGGCGCGTTTTCCGAGTCGGGCAATGAACCCGTTGCCCTTGAAACGCTATAAACTCTTTCAGTCCGCGACGTAGCCGTATTCGTCCATATCGCCGTATTCGTCGCTTTCGTGCTGGCATTGTGCGAGAGAATCGCGGGCGTGGGCGTGAGTTTTATGCGTGGCCCGAAACCGTTCGCGGGCATCGGTAAGCTGTTCTATTTGATGGGAATTATCCGTTGATTTGCGCAAGTGTTCGCGCTCTGCTTCTGCGGATTGGCGGGCATAGATGCTTTGTGCGTGGCTGCGCAGCCATGCGGAGGTTTGGACATTATGGGCCAAGGCCGCCGCTTCGGCGCGGTGGGATGTCTTCCAGTTGTGACCGTTATCGATGAACATTTTGCGCCTCCATAAATCCCCGTTTGTTCTATTGCTATCATGTTCTTTTATTTTGAACAAGGAAAGAACAAACAAAAAGTGAAGAAATTTTTTAGCGCTTTAAATCAGATAGTTATGCCGTCTCGCAGAGTGTGTTCCGCGAGTTTTTCGTAATAGGGAAGGCTGCTGTCCGCGAGCGCGCGCAGGTGGTCGGGCAGGGGGCGCGGGGAGCCGGGCGGGGCAAAACCGGTGGAGCTTTCGACCGATTTGTACCAATGAGCGGCCCAGACCCCATCGCTGTCGCGTTGCCCGGCGGGCCATGCCAGCATTGCGGTGTCAAACTGTATGCCGAGCGCCGCGCACAGGGATTTCAATGATGCTTCTGGCGCATTCAAAACAGCGTCTGAATCGATCACAGGCGGCGCTTTGCCCTCAAGCTGGCAGATATGGTCGAAAAGCTGTGCCTGCCGGATAAAGCCGATGTCATCGGCAGTCGGATCGGCGCGGCGGTCATGGTAGGAAGCGAGGACGGCTGCGGGCTTGCGGATCAGAAAGGCATTGCGGACACGGGGCAGGAAATCGAGCGGCGTGTCGCGGCGCATATGGACCGTCATATGCTTTTGATACCACAGAGTCGGGCGGTTTCCGTGGCGGTTCGGGCCATCCGGTGCGCCGCCGCAGTGCTTGGCAACCGCTTGCCCGTCAACCTCGCCCGCATCAATGACGGCCCCGCGCATCGGGTGGTCGAGACCTGTTGTGGAGAGGTAGTGGGCGTAGAACGGCTCGTCCCAAACCGCGCAATCCGAGCGATTCTCGAACGCCCGCATCATCGCGGTGGAGATATTACGCGGGCCGGACCACATGGCGATTCGGGTGATGTCGGTCATAAAGTCTCACTTTCGATCACGGTCGGTAAAAATCAGTGTGCTAACGTATCGCGGAGGCGTGATTCGGTATTGATCGGTTGTTTCGTTAGTGTCGAGGGTGAGGTTGTTACCCGATGTTCAAGGATTTTAAGTCATGATCGCAGGCTTGCGTAAACTCAAAAATACTACAGGCGCTGCGATATTGCTCGCGGGTCTGTCCGGCGCAACCGCATCGGCTGAAAGCACAGTGGTGGTCGAGCTGTTCACGAGTCAGGGGTGCAGCTCCTGCCCGGCTGCGGACCGGGTTTTGAATGAATTACAGTCGGTCGACGGGGTGCTGCCCTTGTCGCTGAACGTGGATTACTGGGATTATCTGGGGTGGGAGGACGATCTTGCCCTTCCCGGTAACGCAACGCGTCAACGCGCCTACTCGCGCAAGCAACGGGCGCGCAATGTCTATACGCCGCAGGTCATGGTCGAAGGCAAAATGAATGTGATCGGCAATCGTCGCAGTCAGGTTATCTCTGCGGTGAATGCCTATATCGCCGAGCCGGATAAGGTTGCGGTTACGATTGAGTCTTTTGACACGTCTTCTGTGCGGATTTCACTACCCGCGCAGGGTGCTTTGCCTGAAGAGGCCGTGATCTGGCTGGTCGGGTATGACCACTCGGTCGTGAAAGACATCCTGCGGGGCGAGAACGCTGGCGAATCGGTCACGTATTCGAATGTTGTGCGGGACTGGCAGGAGGCGGGGCGCTGGGACGGGACTCAGACGCTGAATTTGACCGCTAATCGTCCGAAAGGCGCTGGCGGTGCGGTTGTGATCGTGCAAGCCGGAGGCGTGGGAGCGATCTGGGGTGCGGCGAAACTGGAATACTGATCCGTATTACCGGAATTTACCCCATCGGTTGTGAAGCCAGAAATATTGTTCGGGGTTTTGTCTGATCCATTCTTCGAGCAGGCGGTTTACCTCGGTCATAGCGGCCAGAGCGCCCGGTTCGCCGGTTGCTACGGCCAGTGGCGCGTCGAAGGTAACGGTGAACGCGCTCTCTGTTCCGCGCCTGATGCCTCTGACCGGAATGAGGGGGGCGTCGTATTTTTGTGCAATCTCGGCGGCGGCGAGGGCGGTTTTGGCCGGATGCCCGAAGAAGGGCAGTTCCGGTGCGCCTGTAAAGCGTTGATCGGTAAGGATCATTACGGCCCCGCCGTTCTTGACGTGGCGCAGTAGAGCGAGTGTGCCGCGTTTGCCTTTGTGCAGGATCGGCGCTTCAATCGCGCTCATCAGACGGCGCGATTCCGCATCGACGAAGGGATTGTTGAAGGCGCGGTATATCAGGGCCGGAGTCCAATCAAGCCGCTCGCAGGCGAGGCGGATCGCCTCCCAATTCCCCAGATGTGCGCTCACGAGTACAGCGCCTTTTCCTGTGGCTTTTGCGTCAAGAAGATGCGCTTCACCTGAAATCGAAATACGGTCCGGTGTGTCGCCGATTTCGCGCAAGTGTATGTATTCTATGGCGTTTCTGGCGAGGTGGTCGAACATACCCTTTAGAATACCCGCGCGCTCGGCATCACTCATGTCAGGCAGGGCGTGGGCGAGGTTGCGGTCGGCGCGTTTTCGCAACGGGGAGGCCATGCCGAGAAAACGGCCTCCGGTCGCGGCCAAGCTTGTGCCCGTTTCAAGCGATAACCGGCTGAAGAGAGCGTGGGCGGCGGCAAAGCCGGCATATTCGACCCGATGCGCTACCGTTGGTGTGCTTGAGTCGCGAAAAGCCATTGGATCGGTCGCCACCTGACAGTTTAGCAAAAAAAAGCTCCGGCACTGCCGGAGCCATTGGAATAATTAAAGGCGATCAGGCGCGGGGTCCGACCACCATCACCATTTGACGGCCTTCAAGACGTGGCATCGCCTCGACTTTGCCGATGTCTTCGACATCATTCGATACGCGTTCAAGCAGGGCGCGGCCAAGGTCTTGGTGCGCCATCTCGCGGCCCCTGAACCGGAGTGTGACTTTGAGTTTGTCACCCTCTTCAAGGAACCGTCGGGCCATACGCAGCTTTACATCGTAATCATGCGTATCAATGTTCGGCCTGAACTTGACCTCTTTGAGATCAACGGTTTTCTGGGTTTTGCGCGCTTCCGCCGCCTTTTTCTGCAGCTCGTACTTATACTTGCCGTAGTCGAGGATCTTACAAACGGGCACATCCACGTTCGGTGATACTTCGACGAGATCGAGACCGACCTGCAATGCCGCTTCGTAGGCATCACGGGGAGTCATCACGCCGAGGTTATTACCCTCGTGGTCAATGACGCGCACCTTTGGGGCGCGAATGTTTTGGTTGATGCGCGGGCCAGTATCTCTGCTGGGCGGCGCCATATTAGGTCTACGAGCTATCGTCGTTCTCCGTCACTGTTTACAATCCAGCCTTATATAAGGGCCGGGTTAGCCGTATGCTAGCACTCAAGCAATAACTCTATATCGCGAAAAATGTTCCGCGTCGCGGGTTTTGAAGAGATTCACAAAAGAAATCGCGCTGCACGCGGTATAAGCGCATTATTCCGCCAATATGTTAAGGCTTTTTGCGCGTTTATCCGCTCTTCTATAAAAAAACACGTCCCAGCCCCGGAGTACGACGACCATGACACAACGCATTCGTAAAGCTGTTTTCCCGGTTGCGGGATTGGGTACGCGGTTTCTGCCTGCGACGAAATCGATGCCCAAGGAATTGCTGCCCGTCGTCGATAAGCCTGTAATCCACTACGCGGTGGATGAGGCGCGTGAGGCGGGGATTGAGCAGTTTATCTTTGTCAGCTCGCGCGGGAAAAGTGCGATGGAAGATCACTTCGACCGCGCCCCTGAACTGGAGGCGACGCTTGAGGCGCGGGGCAAGACCGAAGGGTTGGAGCAGCTGCGCCAGTCGAACGTCAATGCCGGAGATATGGTGTTTGTGCGCCAGCAGGAACCGCTGGGCCTGGGCCATGCGATCTGGTGTGCGCGGCATATCGTTGGCGATGAGCCGTTTGCCGTGCTGTTGCCCGATGACATGGTTTTGGCGCAGCCATCTTGTATCGGTCAGCTCATCAAGGCGCATGAACAGGTTGGCGGCGGCAATATGATCGCCGTGCAGGACGTGCCGCGCGAGGATACGCGCAAATACGGCATTCTCGACCTTGAGGCGGAAGTGTCCCCCGGCATTTTCCGGGCGCGCGGGATCGTCGAGAAGCCGGAGCCTGATGTTGCGCCGTCAACGATTGCGGCAATCGGGCGGTATGTGCTGGAACCGGGCATTTTCGACTATCTGGACCGTAAGGTGTTGGGCGCGGGCAATGAGATACAACTGACGGATGCGATTGCGCAAACGATGGGGTCCGCGCCGTTGCACGGCTGTCGCTTTGACGGGATGCGGTATGATTGCGGGGATAAGCTGGGCTTTCTGAAGGCCAATATCGCCTCCGCACTGCAACGGCCGGATCTTGCCGATGGCCTGAGTGAGTTTATGCGTGAAATCCTCGCTGACGAGGAAATGCGGGTGCGTGGTCAATCTGCGGCGTGAAGTGTGTGCGGTATTTGAAGCGGGAGTGCGTGGAATGGCTAAAATAGTTCCGGCGGTGATGTGTGGCGGCACGGGGTCGCGGTTGTGGCCGATGTCGCGGGCGCTTTATCCGAAACAGTTGCTGCCGCTGATCTCGGAGCGGACGATGTTGCAGGAAACGCTGGGGCGTGTGCCGGAGGGGGCGAAATTCGCCGCACCCTTGCTGATCTGTAACACCGAGCACCGCTTTTTGATCGCCGCGCAGATGCAGGATGGCGGGTTTGAGAACGGCTCGATCATTTTGGAGCCTGCGGGGCGCAATACCGCTCCGGCGGTGGCGCTGGCGGCGTTGCAGGCGATGCGGGATGCGCCTGATGCGGTGCTGCTGGTGCTGGCGGCGGATCATCTGATCGCGGATCAGGACGCGTTCATGGCGGCGGTCGATGCGGCGGCGGTGGCGGCGGAGCAGGGGTATCTGGTCACGTTTGGCATTCAGCCGAATGCACCGAGCACGGGCTATGGCTATATCAAGGTTGGTGACGCGGCGGTTTCGGCGAACGTGCAGGCGATTGAGCGGTTTGTCGAGAAGCCTGATCTGGCGACTGCTGAAGGGTTTTTGTCGGCGGGCGGCTATCGCTGGAACAGCGGGATGTTCCTGTTCAAGGCGTCACGCTACATTGAGGAGCTGGAGCGTCATGCGCCGGATATTCTCGCGTCTTGCCGCGAGGCGATGGCGGGGGCGCGTGAGGATTTGGACTTTATCCGGCCTGATGAGAAGGCGTTTCTGGCCTGTCGCGCGGATTCGATTGATTACGCCGTGATGGAAAAGAGTGACCGGGCGGCGGTGGCGCCGTGTGATCTGGGGTGGTCTGACATTGGCTCTTGGGAACAGCTTTGGGCGGTTGGCGATAAGGATACCGCGCAGAATGTGACGCATGGCGATGTGTTGCTGGAGGATGTCAGCGGGTCTTACGTGCGCAGTGAAGACAAGCTGGTGGCGGTGCTGGGGCTGGATAATGTGGTGGTCGTCTCGACGCCGGATGCGGTGCTGGTTGCGCCGCGTGAGCGGTCTCAGGATGTTAAACGCATCGTGGACCGGCTGAAAGCGGAAGGGCGCGAGGAGCATAATACGCATGTGCGGGTGTACCGGCCTTGGGGCTATTACGAGGGCATCCATCTGGGCGACCGGCATCAGGTGAAGCATATTTCGGTCAATCCGGGATCGGTGCTGTCGCTGCAAAAGCACTTCCACCGGGCTGAGCACTGGGTCGTTGTGCGCGGGACCGCCGTGGTGACGCGCGATGACGAGGAAATCCTGCTGACCGAGAACGAGTCGGTCTATCTGCCGCTGGGCTGCGTTCACCGTCTTAAGAACCCCGGCAAGGTTCCGCTGTCCATCGTTGAGGTCCAGACGGGCAGCTATCTGGGCGAGGATGACATCGTGCGGTTGGAGGATGTCTATAACCGGGTCGGGGATACGCCTGTGTGAATTGGCCGGATTCCGGCGGGTTAAAGTGATTCGATTGACTTTGTCTGATCCGACTTAACTTAAGGGCGATTTTATATTGCTGTGCGCAACCATTGCGCTTAAAAGCGTTGCCGGAATACGATGTCCGGCAAAAGAACGTGTGCGTCGCTCTGCATGACGCTGCGTCAATCTGGTTTATACCTGAGGGGCTGTCTACCGCTGTTGTAGCCGTAACCGTGTACCAGACGGACACTTTCCGTTGTAGTGAATCCGTTCAACACACTCAGATACAACAGAGAAAACCGATGAAATTAAAATCAGTATTGGGCGCTGCGGGTTTTGCGCTGATGCCTGTCGCCGCGCACGCGGGCGGCTTTGATCTGACAGGGCAACCTGTGGATATTATCTTCCAGGAAGGCAACTACATCGAAGCACAGGTCGGGATTATCAGTCCTGATGTGCGCGGAACAAACGCCGCCGGTCCCGCAATTGGTGCGTCGACCAACTTCGGCAACGTTGCCAATGACACGCCGTTTGGCACTGCCGGTGTGAAGTTTGATTTCACCGACAGGCTTTCCGGGGCGATCCTTTATGACACGCCATTCCTGAGATCGACCACGTATCGTGACGGAATCTTCACCGGAACATCCGCCGACGTGCAAGCGACCACGCTCACAGCGGTTGGCCGTTTGAAGCTGGGCGAAAACTTCAGCGTGTTCGGCGGCCCGCGTTTGCAGCGTGCGTCGATCGATCTTCAGGGACCGGAGCGTTTGCAGTTCCTGCCTGCGCCAAGCACGGTTCCATTCTATCAGGTTGATGTGCGCGACACCGGATACGGTTTTGTTGCCGGTGCTGCCGCTGAGATTCCGAAATATAAAATCCGCGCCGCTGTGACTTATAACTCCGCGATTGATCACAACTTTGACAGCATCGAGACATTCACGACGCCCGCAGGGACGCTGCCGCTGTCCGCGAGTGTTGATGTTGAAACACCGCAATCGGTGAATATCGATCTGCAAGCGCCGATCACCAAAAGCACGCTGGTCAAAGCGAAAATCCGCTGGGTTGATTGGGGTGGTGTTGAGTTCCGCCCGCCGCTGTTCCAAGCTGTCACAGGGCGTCCTGTTGTTGAATACACTGAGGATACGATCAGCTATCGCCTGACCGTTGCGCAGCGCCTGAACGAAAGCTTCGTCGGGTTTGTGACCGGTAGTTACGAGGAAGACGGCGGCGAGGAAATCAGCCTGTTTAAGACTGTGGACGGCTATTTCGGTCTGGGTGGCGGCATTATTTATGAAAGTAATGATGGCCTGACCGTTCAACTCGCCGGTGAATATCTGTGGCTCGACGGCACTGCCGGCGCTCAGATCCCCGGTGCGCCCCTCCCGAACAGCAGCTTTGACGACGCGAGTGGCTTTGCCGCATCTTTCAAAGTCGGCTACCGCTTCTAAAATTGACGGATTGATGAAAACAAAAAAGGGCAGTGCATGGCGCACTGCCCTTTTTCTTTGCTCGAAATCCGGGATTGAAACCAGATCAGAAACCGACGCGCACACCCGCGAGGATGTTGTGCGAGGAGACATCGACATCGGTTTTGTTGCCGTTTTCGGTCGTCAGTTCCGCGCCGACAAAGCTCTGATAACGATAGCTGGCTTCGAGGGCGACATCTTCTGTGACCTGATAGCTGACACCCGCATCGAGGTGATAGCCGAAGGCGACCGAGTCATCGTTCAGCGCAATGCCGTTGGCGCGTGTGCCGTGGCCGTCAAACTCAACAAGGCCAGCACCGATGCCGCCGCCCGCTGTCAGGGCAACGCGGTCTGAAACCGGGAGATCGCCGTAGAGATTTACAAAGCCGTACAGCACGTTGGTATCACCCAGGGCGTCCGCCCCGCGCACGACGCCGACGCCGCGAATGTTGTGTTGCTCAACCTCGGATGACTGATACCCGCCTTCGAGTTCGGTGCGGTAGCGGATGCCGCCCGCATGGCCCTGATACCCGACAGCGAGTGATCCGGTGTAGCCGGGGCTGTCATAGCTGTTGTCGATGCGCAGATCAGCGCCGCCACCTTGGTTGCTGACACGGAAATCGGTGTCTTCGGCAAGTACCACTCCGGCACGGGCCGCGACGTAGATGCGGCGGGCTTTCCATCCTGCGCTTTGTGCGGGTTCAGCGGCATATGCCGGCGCCGTGATAACGGTCGGCTGCTCGATATACGATGTCGCCGGGGCCGTGGAGTAGGTCGTGGTCTGCGCGGGCTGGCTGGTATGCTGCGTTGCAGGCTGCGCATTGATGACCTGGTACTGCCCGGAATCATAAGTCGGGGCGATTGTCGTTGTATCGTATGTTGTGCCGACCATCGGTGCGGAGTGAGTGCCGCCCGGTGCTGTGCTGATCGTCATTTGGCCGGAGGCGGGCAGCGTGATGGTGCTGCCACTCTCGGTATAGACGCCGTTGATGTAGACGCCAGTCGCCGATGCGGAAGTTGCGTTTGCGAAGAGGCCGAGTGCCAATGCGCCTAGAAGTACTGAACGGGTCATAAGTGCCTCGTTTGAACGGTTTACGTTAACAGGCAAGATTGCAAGTGCCGTGCAATGTTTCAAACGAGAAGTGATTTTGTATTCAGTAAGAAAATATTTCCTTTTTATTAAGGTTAATATTCCAATAAAAATGTCACAATTTACATTGTTTGAGATTTAATGTATGAATTATTCCAATGGGGAGGCGTCTGGTTCTTGTTTATTGTGCAGTCTGTCCCTGAATCGATTCGTCAGCGGATAGCGCCGCTCCAGGAAGAAGGCGCGGGTTGAGAGTTTGACGCCGGGGGCGGATTGGAAGCGTTTGAATTCCGAAATCGACAGCAGATGCTCGATCTTCTCGACGGTCTCAACCTCGTATCCGGCGTTGATGCAGTCTTCGATTGCGGCGTCGCCTTCGATCAGCATCTCTAATATGCCATCGAGGATTTCGTAGGGGGGGAGCGAATCCTCGTCTTTTTGATCCTCGCGCAGTTCGGCGGACGGGGGTTTGGTGATGATGCGCGCAGGGATCACCGCGCCCTTCGGACCCAGCATCCAGTCGCGGTGGTTGGCATTGCGCCAGCGGCAGGTCTCGAACACGCGGACTTTATAGAGGTCTTTGAGCGGGTTATACGCTCCGGCCATATCGCCGTAGAGCGTGGCGTAGCCGACCGCGACCTCGGATTTGTTGCCCGTGGTCAGCAGCAAATGGCCGAATTTGTTCGACAGCGCCATTAGGTAGAGGCCGCGCAGGCGGGACTGGATGTTTTCTTCGGCAACGCCGGGTTCGGTCCCCTCGAAAAAATCTTCCAGCGATGCGCCGATGGTTTCGACGCCGGGCGCGATGGGCAGGGAGACGTAAGGTGTGCCGAGCGCGGTGGCCAGGGCGGCGGCGTCCTCAAGGCTGTGCTCGGAGGTGAATTCCGATGGGAGCATGACGCACCAGACCTTGTCCGGCCCCAGCGCATCGGCGGCGATGGTGGCGACCAGTCCCGAATCGACGCCGCCCGACAGGCCGAGCACAACGCGCTCGAAGCCGTTTTTGTGGACGTATTCGCGCAAGGACAGGACCATCGCGTTGTAGTCGTTCTCGTATTCATCGGCGACGCGGCCAAGCTCTTGTTTCTCGCACAGCCAGCCGTCATCGCCGCGCACGAAGTCGCAGTAGATCATGGCTTCCTCGAAGAACGGCGCTTGCATGGCCAATTCGCCGCCGGGGTTGAGCGCGAAGCTGCCGCCGTCGAAGACCTGATCGTCCTGACCGCCGATCAGATTGACGTAGAGGGCGGGCAGGCCGGTTTCGATCACGCGGGCGACAATCACCTGCATCCGGCGGTCGTATTTATCGCGGGCATAGGGCGAGCCGTTGGGCATGACGAGGATTTCCGCGCCGGTCTCGGCCAGTGTCTCGCAGACATCGGGGAACCAAGCGTCCTCGCAGATGGCGACGCCGATGCGGACCCCCGCGACCTCGACGGGGCCGCCGGGAGGGGCGGATTCGAAGAAGCGTTTTTCGTCGAAAACGCCGTAATTGGGCAGTTCATGCTTGCGGAAGACGGTGGCGATTTTGCCGTCTTTGAGCAGATAGACCGCGTTATAAGCGGCGTTGCCCTCCATATGCGGTGTGCCGATCATCACGGCGGGGCCGTCGGCGACATCAGCGGCCAGTTGCTCTATCGCGGCGTGGCATGAGCGGATGAAAGCGGGTTTGAAAACCAGATCCTGAAGCTGATACCCGCCGATGAACATCTCCGGCAGAACGACCAGATCCGCACCCGCTTCGCGCGCTTCGGCGACGGCGGCGCGGGCTTTATCGGCATTGCCGTTCAGGTCGCCTACTGTGGCATTAAGTTGGGCTGCCGCAATTTTGATCCGCTCTGCCATGTAAAAACTCCAATTGGACGGCAACGATTTGTCATCTGATACCTTTCACACTCTTGTGCGGCAAGCGGTGGTGTATGTCGCAAATCGGGAACAGACATTGCGCGCAAGCCCTTGACCGTTGCAGGAAGACAATCATATCCGCTAGTGTCCTTCCAACCGGACGATGCGGTACAGTGGAATTAAAGGCAGACCGAATGCGAAAACTGTTGATGATCGGCGCGGCTGTGATGCCGCTTAGTCTCGCCACGGCACTCTATTCCGGCATTCCGGCATGGGCTGCGTCCGAGCAGAGCAAGATCACCTACAAGGACGGCGGCGAGTATACGGGTGACTTTGTTAACGGAAAACAACACGGCAAAGGCAAGTTCGTGCTGCCCGACGGTTACGAATACGAAGGCGACTGGGTCGATGGCCAGATCGAGGGCGAGGGGGTTGCGACCTATCCCAACGGCTCGGTCTATACGGGCGAGTTCGCCGATGGCGCGCCGCATGGTCAGGGGACCATTATCTACGAGGACGGCGGCGAGTATGTCGGCCAGTGGGTCGAAGGGCGCATCGAAGGCGAGGGCAAAGCCAAATATGCCAATGGCGTGACCTATGAGGGCGAGTTCAAAGACACCGTCCACCACGGGTTCGGCAAGATGGTGACGAAAGCCGAGTATGAATACGAGGGTCAGTGGGTCGATGGCCTGCAACATGGTGAGGGCACGGCGAAATATCCCAACGGCACGGTCTACACCGGCGATTTCCGGGAAGGTCTGCGCCACGGCACGGGGTCCATCACGATTGCCGAGGACGGGTTCGAGTTTAAAGGCACTTGGAAGAACGGCCTGATGCACGGCAAGGGCGTTGCTAAATATCCCAATGGCGAGGATTTCAACCTCTATGAGGGCGAATTTCTTGAGGGCAAGCGCCACGGCTATGGCACGATGACCTATGCCACGGGCGAAGTGTATGACGGCTATTGGGCCGAGGGCGAGAAGGCCGGCAAGAGCGACGCTGAGGCTGATGATGCCGCTGATGACGAAACGGCCGCCAAGACCGACGAGGACGATAAGGAAGATGTGACGACAAACTGATCGCCGGTCAGTTTGCTGTAATTCTCAATGTCTGCGCCGAAAGTCCCTGTCGTCATTTCTGACGAAGGTTGCCGATGGCGTAGCCGAGTTTTGTGCGCCCGGACAGGCGTACAGCGCGGAAGACGCCGTTGCCGCTGTCCTCAAACCAGATGTCGAACGGGAAATAGCGTTCGGCCTTGATCGCTTCCGCCTCGAAGCCGGAAACCCGTTCGTAGATGCCAAGGCAGCGCGTCAGCGGGCGGTTCCATTCGGGTTGGGGGGCTTCGGAGTCAAAGCGCTCGCCCTCCGGCGCGAGGAAGATGATGTCAAAGCGGCGTTTGCCGTCGAAGATGGGAATCGTCCGGTTGCACAGGTCGGTCGAATCGGCAGGCAAAAGCGCGGCAACCGCTGCCGATAGGGGATCGAGCGAGCCGCGCTGTTCGGCCGGTTTGGCGTGATACGGTTCGGCCTGTTCGGGCGGATTGAGGATGACTTTGACGGGGGTTGCGTCCTTGAATCCCATCTGGACCGTTTGCTCGCCCGTGCGGACGCGATAGCGGGTGGCGAAACCTTTGGGGCGCAGTTGACCGAAAGCGGCGCGTTCGCCTGCGACTTGTGATGCGACACGCCCTTTCAAAAGAACTTCCAGGACGCCGCGCGTGGCCATGCGCGAGGTCGCACTGTAGCCTTTATCGTTCACTTCGGCATCAATATCGACTTCGGCGATTCTGAATCCGCCGACAAAGAAGTCGTAACTGGCCGTGAAGCTGGATCCGGGGGTCACACTCGCAGGTTTTGCTTCCTCCGCAAAGCCTGCGGTCGCTGTGCAAAGCGCGAGGGCCAGTCCTGTTGCGGAGGCGATTTTGAACCTGTTCGTCATCTGTCGATCCTCAACTACCCGTTCATCCGGTCGGGAAATCTGTTGCCTTTTACGGCATTGAACCCGCAAAAGATGAATATCCTCATTATCTTGTACCAATCGTTAACAATAATTTACGGCGTAGAAATGTCTGTTGAACTGCCCGCTAAACTGGCTTCTCTGCGTGACCGGATTCTGGATGGGGAGCGCCGGGCGTTGTCGCGTGCGATCACTTTGGTCGAATCATCACGGGCCGATCACCGCGAGCAGGCGAAGCTTTTGTTGGCCGGATTGGCGGGGCGGATGCCGCAAAGCCTGCGCATTGGTCTGTCGGGGACGCCCGGTGTGGGCAAATCGACATTTATCGAGGCGTTCGGCGGCGGGATGATTGCGCGGGGGCGGCGGGTGGCTGTGCTGGCCGTTGATCCGTCCTCGACGGTGACGGGCGGGTCTATTCTGGGCGATAAAACGCGGATGGACACGCTGGTGCGTAACCGGGATGCGTTTATCCGGCCCTCGCCATCGGGGGGCAGCCTCGGCGGGGTGGCGCGGCGGACGCGCGAAAGCATCCTGCTGTGCGAGGCGGCGGGGTTCGACACGGTGATCGTCGAGACGGTGGGGGTCGGGCAATCCGAGATCGCGGTGTCGCATATGACGGACGTGTTCGTGCTGTTGCTGGCCCCGGCGGGGGGGGATGAATTGCAGGGGGTCAAGCGCGGGGTGATGGAAATCGCGGATATGATCGTGGTCAACAAGGCCGACGGGGATTTGAAATCTGCGGCCGAGCGCACCCGCGCCGATTATGCCTCGGCCCTGCATCTTCTGCGCAAGCGGGAAGGGGATGCGGCAGGGTTTCCCTGTGCGGTCACGGCGTCGTCGCTGGAAGGGGACGGGGTGAGCGCGGTGGGTGATCTGATCGTTGATCTGGATACCAAACGGCGGGCATCGGGCCTGCGCGACCGCAAGCGGCAGAAACAGGCGGTAGCGTGGATGGAGGCATCGCTGGAGGCGCAGCTGATCGAGGTGTTCCGCGCGGCGACGCCCGCTGATGCCGTGGC
>CALDZQ010000012.1 GCA_937944035.1 uncultured Neomegalonema sp.
TCATCGGTGCGGAAAGCGAGGCGGAATTCGTCCGATTTCTTCTCGGCAAACTCGACATAGGCCTCGCCAAGCGCAGCGACGACTTTTTCAGCCGACTTGCTCGATGCCGCTGCATCCGCCAGATCCGCCGCCAGCTCATCAACGGCTTGTGCCTGAAGATAGGCAAGAATATCGGCTTTGTTTTCAAAGTAAGTGTAAAGGCTCATCGCGCTCATACCGACTTCTTTGGCGATACCGCGAATGGTGACTTTCTCTGTACCGTACTCGTCGATGATCCGACGTGCCGCAACAGCAGCTTTTGCACGAACGACTGATTTTTCGTCTTCTGTAAGTGGCTTACGTGGCATTGTTGAAGTCCCCCAAGACATCTCATTTAAAAGACCGCGCGAACTCCCCCGAGTGGCGGCTTGAGATGAATATGCAGGGAAACGTTTTTTAATTTCTTAAAGCGAACGTTATTCGGAGTACGCAATACTTTGAAATTGCCTCTATTTTTAGTCGTTCGTCCGATACTTTATTTATATGCGTTAGGGTTAAGGGATTTTTACAATAAAAAAGCGGCTTTCGCCGCTTTTTGCTCAATTTTTATTTAAAACGCAGACCTTACCGCAACAGCGACCGGATCGCCGGGAACAACAACACCGCAAGGCCCGCCTTCATAAGGTCAACCTGCAGGAACGCCTTCGTCAGCCCGATAACCTTCTCCAGCCCGATGCCGCCAAACGGACTTGCGCCCGGTGCGGTAAACGGCGAACCGTAGGCCAGCCACAGCGCGCCCGGAATATGGATCAGCGCAAGACCAATCACCATCGCAACCGCCGCCAGCAGGAACTTACGGTCCCAGCCGCGCTCCGCCATCAGGCCGACCGCGAATGCCGCGAGCGCAAAGCCGATCAGGTATCCGCCCGTCGGCCCCATCATATAGGCCATGCCCAGACCCTTTTCAGGCGTTCCGGTAAATACGGGCTGTCCGGCCAAACCAACCGCCAGATAAGACAGCACGGTGGCCAGTCCCATCCGCGCGCCGTAGGCTAGGCCCAACGCAAGCACCACGAACACTTGCATCGTTACGGGTACAGGCTCGATAAAAATCTTGATCTTCGCCGATACGAAAAGCGCCAACACGCCCAGTGTAATCAGTATGGCCGCGCGAAGGGCGCGCCCCGCGGGGCCGGTGGTGGAGGGCCATAGGGCCTGTGAAAGCGTGGGAGCCGATGCAGCCAAAGCCATTGTCGCGTTCCTTAAAGGCAGATTAATCCAATGCACAGGACATTGCACCGAAGCGACGGTTTGATGCAAGAAATCTTGCGGTTTATTCAGCGCTTTCCATAATCGCGCGGGCCAGCGCAAAGGCACGTTTTTCAAGGATCACGGGCGTCTCGCATACAAAGGTCAGCGATTGAGCGCGCTCTTTATAAATCCGCGCATCCCATGCGACCACGTCCTGCAATTCTTCCATTTTGTCGAAGTCATCGTCCGATTTGTCCTCCTTGCTCTCCAAAACCGCGATTTGCTGTTGCAGCGTATCAATGCGGTTTGCCAGCCCGGTCTGCTTGCCGGCATAGCGCGCGATGCCGGAGACGATTTCACTGCGCTCGCGGTCGATCTGTTCGAATGCCGCTTTGAACAGCAGCGCCAGCTTTGTCTGCTTATCTGCTTCCAGTCCGGCGGCGTATTTCCCGATCAAGATCTGCGCATCCTCAATCGGAGTGCGCCTGACCGAGATCGCACGGGCAAGCTGTTGCGTTTCCGCGTCAATCTCGACCGGATCTTCAAGTATTTTTCCGCTCCACATCTGCCCGATAGAAAGGCGCGGCACTTTGCGTTGAATGCAAGGCCAGGTCGGATCATTAAAATTCGCCGCCTGTAAAGAAATCGGCACGGTCAACGTCAGCATAAAAGTCAAAATGCAGAATTTATTCATCGATTCATCTTTCCTTTAACGATTTATGCGACATTTATCATTGTCACGCGCAAGAACCGGAACACAACGGCCGCGCCATACCGCACAAGACGCTTGCCTGATTTTATCAGCATGTCGTCTGTAGACTTTAAAATTGTCCTGGGGAGGAGAAAAGCCGAAGTTGCCCGATTGCCGGGCGGCATAAGTAGTGTGGAGTGATCCCATGATCGAGCTTCTTTTCACCGTCTGTCTTCTTGCCAACGAAGATATTTGCGAAGAACGCAAGCTAACCTTCGTTGAAAACATCTCACCGATGACCTGCATGATGGGCGCACAGCCCGAACTCGCCAAATGGTCCGCAGGCCACCCCAAATGGCGCATTGGTAAGTGGAAGTGCAAAATTGTCGATACGCAAGTCGTCGACATTTGACATCACCCCCGCCTCCGCCCGACCAGCCCTTTGGACGGATCATACGCATAAATCGCCGCTGCCAGAAACGCCGCTGTCACCCCAACAACTACGCCCAGTGCCAGCCAGTTGATCTGGACATAGAGGGCAAACCGGATCAGCTCGACCGCGTAAGTGAACGGGTTCAAATTGCAAATATCATACAGCAATTCGCTCGACTCCGCGATCCGCCATAGCGGGTAGAGGGCGGAGGAGGCGAAGAACATCGGGAAGATGACAAAATTCATCACCCCGGCAAAGTTCTCAAGCTGCTTGATTGCCGAGGACAAAAACAACCCGATTGCCCCCAGCATCATCCCCGACAGGATCAGCGCGGGCAGCAGGGTGATATACCCCAGCGGCGGCGGGCGAATATCCCAGAACCACGCGATCAGCAGGAACGCATAAACCTGCAAAATCGACACCGCGACTCCGGCGATCAGCTTTGAACTCAGCACGAACCAGCGCGGATAGGGGCTGACCAACAACGTCCGCATCGCCCCCGTCTCGCGGTCATACACCATCGAAAGAGACGACTGCATCCCGTTGAAAAGCTGGATCATTGCGCATAGACCCGGCGTCACATACGCCTCGTACAGCACATACGTCTCATAGGGCGGCGTGATCGACAGGCCCAGTACCGACCGGAATCCGGCGGCAAAAATGAACAGCCACACGAGGGGCCGCACCAGCGCCGACAAGAACCGCTCCCGCTGCTGCGCAAACCGGATCGCCTCGCGCCAGATTATCCCGCCCATCGCGGTGAACCGGCCCCGCCAGTTGAGACGATTCACGCTCATGCGGCGATCTCGTCGCGCTCAACGCCCGTCAGGCTCAGGAACCGTTCGCTCAGGGTCACATCTCCCGCAATCCCGGCGGCAATACCGCTTTCGATGACGGCCCCCTTGTGCAGCAAAACCAGCGGATCACTGCCCCGCACCTCATCAAACAGATGCGTCGCCCACAGCACACCAACTTCACCCGTATCCGCCAAATTACGAACAGTATCAACGACATCCCGGCGGGAGCGTACATCAAGTCCCACCGTCGCCTCGTCCAGTAACAGCAGCTTCGGCCCGTGCATCAGCGCCCGCGCGATCTCAGCCCGCCGCAACTGCCCCCCCGACAGCGTCGCGACCTTGGACTCCGCCTTTTCCAGCAGCCCGACGCTCTCCAACACCTTATCCCCGCGCTCCCGCGCCTCGCGCTTGCCGATGCCATGCAGCGCGGCGTGATAGCGTAGGTTTTGACGGATTGTCAGGCTCATATCCAGCGAGCGGCTTTGAAACACCACCCCCATCTGCGCCAGCGCAGGCCCGGCATCGCGCCGCACATCATGCCCGCAGACTTCGATGCTGCCGCTCACATTGTCATAAAGTCGCGTAATCAGCGAAAACAGCGTCGATTTCCCGGCCCCGTTGATGCCCAGCAACGCCACAAACGCGCCTTGCTCAACTGTCAAAGACACATCGTCCAGCGCCTTCGTGGCCCCGAAATTATGGCTGACACCCGTAACGCTGAGGGTTGGGCCGCTCACTCGGCTTTCATGCCTGTAATGTGCATGTCCTCGTTGAGATCAATGTCGAACTGACCCCCGCCGCAGAACACATCATCCAACTCGATCTCATCGCCGTCGATTTCAATGTCGTCTTCGTCCATCTCGCAACGCATCGATTCGAGCAGGTCCATGATCTTCTGCACTTGCTCCGCCGAAGGCGCATCGCTGCCATCGGCCTGCGCCGCGCCGTGCATCCCGATCGAAAGGGCAAAAGCGAGGATGGCGGTGGTTTGGATCAGTTTTCTCATCATTTTCTCCCGTAATATGGTCTGCTACTCGATAGAAACCTTCACCCGCTGGCTCTCGCCCTTTGTGCCGGGGATTTTGATCTCATAGCGGCCCGGTTTCAGCGCGATAAAACTCATCGTCACCGTGCCCGCTTTATCAAACTCGATGCTGTCTACACCAAGCGGGCGGATTTCGATGCCGTTGATAACGATCTCATTCACCCAGACCGCGCGAAAGAAATCCGCCCCTGAAATCGCCAGTTCAGCCGACCCGTCCGCAACAATATCCAGCTTGTAATACCCCCCCGATTGCAGCTTCATAGGCGCATCGGCCAGCGGTTTCCCCGATGCCAGCGTCAACGGGGCCAGCGTCTCGCGGTTGCATTTCGACATCATCCCGGCAAAGCCCATCTTCTCCGGCGCGCAGAGCGGCTTGGCATCGGCATTGTGCATCGGCGCAGAAGTGAACGTCGCGGCGGCGAGCATAAGGGCGGCAAATTTCTTCATTTCAGTATCCTCGGTAGCAGGGAAATCAGTTCGGCGAGACCACAACGCCCCAGGGCTGTTCACCAACCGGAATCGACTTGATGACCTTCTCTTTCTCCACGTCAATCACAGAAATATCGTTGGAATTTCCGTTGGTTGTGTAGAGAAACTTCTGATCCGGCGAGAACGCAAGCTGCCACACCCGTTGCCCGACCAGCAGATATTTCTCAACCTCCAGCGTCTCCCCGTTGATGAGCGCAACCCGGTTTGCGGGGCCGAGGGCGACGAAGACCTTCTTACCGTCCTTCGTTACCTTAATCCCCACCGGCTGCAACGCCTCAGGCAGAATGCCGGGAACCGCAAATTCGATCTTCTTGGTGATCTCGCCCGCTTTGGGATCAATCACCGCAACCGTCCCGCCAATCTCGGACGATACATACAGCCGCGAGCCGTCGGCTGTGAAATGCGCATAGCGCGGACGCTGATCGACCAGCACATTTTGCTCAATCTCGAACGTCTCGGTATTGATGAAATGCGCCATATTCGTCGTCTCGGAGGTGTTGACAACGATCTTGCCATCGGGGCTGATCCCCATCCCTTCCGGCTCCACACCCACCGGAATTTCCGCCAGCACCCGCCGCGTTTTCACATCGACCACGGTGACGATGTTGTCATCCTCATTGGCGATGTAGAGCGGGTTGCCTGACGGGTGCAGGATGAACAATTCCGGGTCCGGGCCGGAGGGCAGGGTATGCTTGCGTTTCAGCGTCTTCGTGTCGAACACATTCACCGTGTCATCATCCGACGCGCAGACGTAGAGTTCCGAGCCGTCGGGTGAAATCGTAATCCCCCGTGGCCGTGCGCCCGCATCAATCGTCCCCGTCACCTCCAGCGTTTCGCTATCGATAATCGTGATCGTGTTGCCCTTCTCGTTCGACACGTAAATCGTGTTCGCCAAAGCGGGCAGGGCGAAGGCGGTCAGCGCGGTGGCGGCCGTCAGGGCGGTCAATCGGGATCGCATGTGCAGTCTCCGGTATTTCCAAGATGCTATTGATTCAGCTTGCAATTCGATTCAGGTTCGTCATAGCCCAGCGTATCCAACTGGCTCGTCTTGTGCAGAAATTCCCTCTGTGGCGAGACGGATACGATCATCCGGTCATGTGCCAGCAGCACCGGGGAGCGTATCTGGTTGTTCCATCGACGGAATGTGACTTTCGTGCCCTTGAAAATCCCCAGCTCAAACTCGTCCCCCAGCGCATATGCCTTGATCGTTTGCGGGTCCGCCGAGTTCGTCCGCGTTACGCCTTCACCGATTACCCGCAGGGCCAGCCAGACCTGAAAGTCCAGTGTCCGCACGGTGCGCTTGGCGATCTTCTCAAACCGCCGCTGATACTGCGTTGCGCCCCATGCCTCATTGCCGGGATGCCAACCCACAGGGCGCAGTCCCGCAGACCCCGCCACAGGCCGTGCGTCCCATGTGTGATAGGGCAGGTGGCCACCAAAAACTTCCGCTTCATCGGCAGCGATAACCACGTCGTGCTTTTTCGCCCGCTGCGTGAAGACGGGCATCTGCTTTTGCACCTGCACATGCCCCGTATCCGTGCGCCGCGAGCCACCCGTATCCTCGTAAACCCGCTCCTCAACGATCTTCGCGCCAAACCGTTTAGCGGAGCGGCGCAGGGCGCTTGCCCATGCTTCATCAACAGGATGCGAGCCTTTGATGAGAAACCACTTCCGCCATTTCTTCCAAACCAAAAACTGCGCCAGCCCGTCCGCTTTCATCGCACGGCTGGATGCCATGTGCAGCAGGTTCGCGCGGCATTCATCGGTGCGCAGATAGTCATCTTCTGCCTGTGCATTGAACAGGATCACGTCCCGTTCGGCCACATGATCGGCCAGCGCAAGGATCTCATCCGCACGGGCCATCAGCACAACCGCCTGCACCCCGTCGGCAATCATCTTATCCAATGCTGCTTCCGCATCTTCGGGCAGCGCACTCACGGTGGTCATCTCGTAGGTATGGCTGAGAAACCGTCCCGTCGTATTGTTATCATCAATCCCCAGCTGCGCGCCCGCAAAGCCCAGATCGTCGGGCGGCAGATCAAGCCGCGACAGCGGCAGCTGCACCTCGTGCTCAACCTTCAGCACACCGACTTTGACGCTCAATTCAGCGGCAAATACGGGTGCGAGGGGCCAAAGGAAAGCAATGGCAAGCGGGATAAGAGCACGCCACATCAACAAACACACCCGCCCCGCAGCAGATGCGGGGTCTCCTTCAACGGAGAAAAACCAATCAACAAACCCCGCATCAGGTGCGGGGCAGGGCGCTTTTGTTTACCTAATATCATAGCATCAAGACTACCCGCACCCCGGCATTCGTCAACCGGAGCGGCCCCTGTTTTTGCTATGAGGATTATAAGAGCGCGCGCCTCAGCCCGCGCCCGCATTCTTTGCCAACTGGGCATCGACCGTCGCGACCGTCCGGTTCACTTCCGCATGATCCATATCCAGCGCGCGGGCGATCATCTGCACCATTTTATCAACCCGCTCAATCACCGCCGATCCGCCCGCCACCGAACGGGCGGCGGAGGATGGTTTCAGCAAGCCTTCAGCCGCCTTGGCGTATTTATCGAACGGGACCAATTCATCCGGCGACGCGCCCAGCTTTTGCGCCACAGAATCCACGAAACCGTACACATCACGCGACAGCTCGACATCACTGTGAACAGCTTCGCGAATGGCGCGCGGCTCGCCCTCAGTGATGCAGCGGTAATTCCCCGTCAGCAACATGCTCCACTTCGCCAGCGGCACGAACAGCGTGTCGAACACGCGCAGCTTTACCGGCACATCCTTGCCGTCGAGCCGGACGTTGTTCACGTCTTCTTCCAGCGTGGTCAGGATTTCATTATGTGCATCCGATTCGAATTTCGCGGTCTTAAAATTCGTCGGCAACCCCACATGCAGCACATTCGCGCCCTCTTCAGGCGGACGGAAAGCCTGCGGATCAGGCGAGCACAGCGTGATAGTACCCGGCGCAAACCCGTCCCAAACGCTCGCATCCGTAAAAGCGGCGGTGATTTTTGATACATCCAATCCCGGCAACCTGCGCAGATAGGCGAGGGGCGGCATGTTCATAATCGACAAACAAGGCAAGCCGGCCGCTGCAACTTTGCCCAGCAGCGCCCTCAGCGACTCGTTCGCATATTGCGGCTCCTGCATCGCAAGGCCGACCATGTCGTAGTCCGCAACATTCACCTCTTCCGGCGTCAGCGCGTTCAGTTTGCCGGGCTGATCCTTTGAGAGGATCGAGCGATGCGTGTCTTCATCTTTGAGTTTGATACGAACATCCGTGCCTTGCTCATTGATAAGGCTGGCAGTTGCCGTCCGGCAAACCAAGGTCACGTCATGCCCTGCCATCAGAAATTTTGTGCCGAGCAGCGACCCGTAAGACGCACCGAGGATGAGAATCTTGTAAGACATTATCGTTCTTTCAGCCGTTGAAATGTTTGCAAATGTTGCGCAAGCCGTTCTTGGCATCCCACAGAAATAAAATCACCAAAAAAGTGATCTGTGGGGAAACTTCAGGACGAAGACTTTATTCCGCCGCCTCCACATCCTTCAAAACCGTCTCACCCGGTTTGACAATGCTGAAAATCACCGGATCATTTGTAACACGCAGGCCGGAACCATCTTGCCGTGCGACGGTGAAGGTGGAACTTTCAAGATCACCCGCATCGGGGAAATCCTCACGGAAATGCGCCCCGCGCGAGTTTTCGCGGGCCAGTGCGGCCTCGGTGATGACTTCCGAAACCTCGATCAAGCTGCGCAGGTTTAGCCAGTCATGCCATGTCAGATTGAACACCGTGTTCTGGCTCGGCAGGCCCGTGCGCATCAATTCGTCCCGCAATTCAGCCAGCGCCGCACGCCCGCGCGCCAGCCCCTCAGCGGTGCGCATCACCCCGACATCCCTCCACATCACTTCCATCAACTGCTTGCGCAGCCCGTGGATGTCACCTTTGGGCAGCGTGAACGGCAGGCGCGCCCGCTCGATCTCCGCTGACAGCACCGCCTCATCCGCATCCCGCAGCGTACCGACTGCCTCAACCCCCATCACATCACCCGCAACACCGCCATAGACGGTCGAGTTCGCAACACCATTGCCGCCCAACCGGTTAGAGCCATGCGCCCCGCCCGCATCTTCGCCAGCCACGTAAAGCCCCGGAATTTCAGTGCGCGTATCGGCATCACAAACGATGCCACCCATGAAGTAATGCGCGGTCGGGACCACTTCGACACGCCCACCCGCGAGATCAAATCCGCAATCATCGCAACGCCGGACCATGCCTTTGAATTTTTCGCGCACATGATCGGGGCCGAGATGGCTCATCGAGATATAGACACCGCCATTGGGCGAGGTATTTCCCTTGCGCATCTCATCATAGATCGCGCGGCTTACAATATCCCGCGTCGCCCGCTCGCCGCGTTCGTCATAGTCGAACATGAACCGCCGTCCGTTGCCGTCGAGCAGCTGCCCGCCCGCCCCGCGCAGCCCTTCTTCCAGAACAGTCCCCGTCATCCGCGTCCCCTCGCCGCCGAGCAGGCCCGTGGGGTGAAACTGCACCATCTCCATATCGCGCAACGGCAATCCCGCGCGCAGGGCCATCGCGAGGCCGTCCATCGTCTTGTCGCCAGACGGCGTGTGGTAGCGATACATCGTCGGCCCGCCGCCGCTCGCCATCAGCACAGATTTGGCGCGGACAAACCGGAAATCGCCCGTGCGCATGTCGATAAACAAGACCCCCGCCAATCCTTCTCCGCCCTTTGCCGGGATCAGCGCAATCGCGCGGTGCTCCTCCAGCCGCACCACAGGCCGCGACAGCACTTGCTCCATAAGGCGGTTGATGATCTCAATCCCGGTCAGGTCGCCCTTATGGACGGTGCGGTCGAAGGTCTGTCCGGCAAATGCTTTCTGATGCAGCGAGCCGTCAGGATTGCGGTCAAAGAAACACCCGACCTCATTCTCCAACTCGCGGATGCGGGTGACAGCCGTCTCGCACAGCTTCCACGCCATGTCCTGATCGGGAAGCCATTTGCCGCCCTCAATCGTATCCATGAAATGCCGCTCGACACTGTCCCCATGCCCCAGCGCAACATTGTAGCCGCCCTGAACCATCCGCGTGCAACCGCATTTGCCGAGCAAGCCTTTGACAGCGATGGTGACTTTCAGGTCAGGGTTAGTCTGCTGCGCATGAAGCGCCGCAAACAACCCCGCGCCCCCCGCGCCGATGATGAGGATGTCTGTATCGTGGCGGTTCATTATAGCGCTCCCAGCAAAAAGCAAACCGCCACTCCGAAAGCCCCCGCCGCCGCCAGTGCCGCAAAAGTCTTCTGCCGCGAGGACCACGGCAACATCTCCAGCGCCATCACCCGCAGCCCGCCGAACATATGCACCGCCAGCAGGAAAACCAGCACCGTCTCGGCCAGCTTAACCATCGGATTATCGGTCCATGCCACAAACCCGTCCAGCGCCGCCTCGCCCTTCAGGGCCAGCCCCAGCACATAGAAATGCGCGGGCAAAAACAGCGCGAGCAGCAGCCCCGAAATCCTGTGCAGCGCGAACGCGAACCACAGCGGCTGTTGCCTATGCTCTGCGATCATGGCAGCACCACCGCCGCCACCGCGCGCAAGCCCATCACCAGCAACAGCGCCCCGAAACCGAGCGACAGCAGGTTCAGCGCCGTCCCCTTTATCCCCGCGACCTCATACGCAATCGCGCGGATGCCGATGGCCGCATGTATCGCGGCGGCCAGCACGAACGCCCCGTAGAACAGCGCCCACAGCACACTGCCTTGGGTCCGCGCCAGTATCTCCGCCCCGCTCAATCCGCCCTGCACAGCGTAGATCATCACCGCCAGATGCCCGATCACCAGCGGAGCCATCACCAGCGCGGTGATCCGCTGGGCCAGATAAAGCCTTACATCCAGCATCAGATTTCCCCCCGCACCTTCGCCTTCACCGCCGCCCGCTTAAGGCCGGCGATGGAGAGCGTCGGGTTCAGCAGGTTCGGGCAATGGCTCGCGCATCCCTGTTGGGAATGGCAGTTGAAGCACCCCCCCGTTCCTGCGGCGGCGCTCAACCTCTCGGTCCGGCCCGCATCGCGAATATCATTGATAAGCGACCATGACCGATTCAGCGCGGCAGGGCCGAAATACCCATCATTCTGCGCCACCGCATCGCAAGCCGAATAGCAAATCGCACAGTTGATGCACTCAATCGCCTCCGATGCCGCCGCGCGCTCTACGGTGCTCGGATCAATCGCAGGAATCGGATCGTCGCGGGTGGTGCTTGGCTTGAACACGCCCCCCGCGCCGACCCACTTGTCGAAAAATTCGGTCATATCGCAGACGAGGTCTTTGATTACGGGCAGATTACGCAGCGGCGCAATACGCAGCGGCCCGTCCCCCGCTTTCGATACATGCGTCCGACAGGTCCAGCGCGGCTTGCCGTTCACAGTCATCGCGCAAGACCCGCACATCCCGACCCGACAGGCAAAGCGGTAGGTCAGATCGGGTTCCGCATTTTGCTGCACCCACGTCACCACATCCAAAATCGTCTGGCTGCGCTGCGCGGGAACAGCATAGGCGCGATACGCCCCGCCATTCGCATCACCTTGCCAGATTTCAACATCAATCGTTTCGGTGGATGCCACAGCGGAACCTCATTTGATTACGAACTCAGCATCGCCCGTCCATATCAGCAAATGCAAGGGGCAGGTTTGGCGCGGCATGTATTGAACGCTTGCGAGCGTACCCTAACCTCCCTTATGCAGCATGAAATGCGGTAGAATGCGATGAACAGACAAGCACTTGCAGGGTGGTTGGCCCGCCCCGTGGTTACGAATTTTATCTTCGCGGTGATCGTCGCAAATGCCATCTTGTTGGGCTTGGAAACCTCAGAAACCGCGATGGCGGTTGCCGGACCGCTCATCACAGCGCTCGACATCGTATGCCTGACGATTTTCGTTATCGAGATCGGTCTCAAGATGGTCGCGCATGGCAAAGACTTCTTTCGCAATGGCTGGAATCTGTTTGATTTCGCGATTGTCGGCATCGCCCTGCTGCCCGCCACACAAGGTTTTTCGGTTCTTCGGGCATTGCGCATCTTGCGTGTGCTGCGCGTCATCTCGGTTGCCCCGCGCCTGCGTCGGGTGGTGGAAGGGTTGGTCAGCGCGATACCGGGCATGGCCAGCGTATTCCTGCTCATGGCCATTCTCTTCTATATCGGCGCGGTGATGGCCACGAAATTATTCGGCGGCACTTTCCCCGAATGGTTCGGCACATTGGGCCTGTCCGCGTACACCCTGTTCCAGGTGATGACCCTGGAAAGCTGGTCAATGGGCATCGCACGGCCGGTGATGGAGGCATATCCATACGCGTGGATGTTCTTCATCCCCTTCATCCTCGTGACCACTTTCGCGGTGGTGAACCTGTTGGTCGGCCTGATCGTCAACTCAATGCAGGACGCGCATCAGGAGGAGGCGAATGCCCTTACGGACAGCTATCGTGATGAGGTTTTGACCCGTCTGGTAGCGATTGAAAGGCATTTGGGGGAACGGGCAAAGGGCGAGGAGCGGTCTGATTCAAGCGCAATCCGACCGGAGTGAAACGAGGATCGGATAAATTGCGCGATCAAGCGTAAATTGTGAGCAATCCGACCGGAGTGAAACGAGGATCGGATGAATTGCGCGATCAAAGCGGACACATGACTATTCCCCGACAGCCAGCCGCAGCACCGTGTCGGCATCAGTTTTTGCATCGAGCGCAGCGAAATTGGCCGGTTGGGAAATCGCTTCGCCCAGCCGTGCCTGATAGATTTTCCGGGTGATTTCCTCAGCGCCCAGCGAGAGCAGATGCGGCGTGGTGAATTGTGTATCGAGTAATCTGTAGCCCCCCGC
>CALDZQ010000013.1 GCA_937944035.1 uncultured Neomegalonema sp.
ATCGACACCGTTCTTTCTCTCGCCGCCGGAACTCTCTCCGAAACAGAATTTGCCGAATGGCTGCGCGGGAATACCGCGCCTAACAGATAATAACCCGATTGGGAGACAACTGATGAACAACTGGAAATTCGATACCGACGGCGATGTGGCCATTATCACTTGGGATATGGCGGATCGCAGCATGAATGTGATGACCGAAGAAGTCATTCGCGAGCTGGATGCTGCCGTTGATAAAGTGCTGGCTGATGACAGCCTCAAGGGCGCGGTTATCACGTCCGCCAAAGCCGATATGGGCGGCGGTGTCGACCTGACCATGCTGGCAAATATCAAGGCGCAGGCGGCAAAGGAAGGCGGCAATGTCGGCGAGGCGCTGTTCGGGTTCGTCTGGGCGCTGCACTCATTGTACCGCAAGATCGAGGTTGGCGGGGCTGATCCGAAAACCAAAAAGGGCGGCAAAGTCTTCGCCGCCGCGACGCCGGGCACGGCGCTGGGCGGGGTGTTCGAGCTGCTGCTCGGCTGCCATCGACGGTTTGCGGCAGATAACCCCAAGGCCAAGCTGGGCCTGCCTGAGACGCTGGTGGGCCTGTTCCCCGGCGCGGGCGGCACGACGCGTCTGGTGCGGATGCTGGGCGTCATGGGCGCGGCGGATTACCTGCTGCAAGGCAAGCTGGTCAACCCGAAAAAAGCCAAAGCCGGAATGCTGATCGACGAGGTTGTGCCGCAAGCCGAACTGGTTTCCTCGGCGGTCGCTTGGGTGCGCGATGCCAAAGAAAGCGACGCTGTGAAGCCGTGGGACGCGAAGGGCTTCAAACTGCCCGGCGGCGCGCCTTACACGCCGCAGGGCTTCCCGACATTCCTCGGCGCGGTTGCGATGACGCATGGCAAGACGGCGGGTGTTTATCCGCAGACAAATGCGATGCTCTCGGCGGTGTATGAAGGCGCGCTGGTCGATATGGACAACGCGCTGAAGATCGAGGCGCGGTGGTTCACTTCCGTGCTGATGGACCCGCGCTCGGCGGCGATGATCCGCTCACTGTTCGTCAACAAGCAAGCCATCGAGAAAGGCGCGCGTCGTCCCGATGTGCCGGATGCCAAGGTTAAGTCCGTGGGCATCATCGGTGCGGGCATGATGGGCGCAGGCATCGGCTTTGTCTCGGCCCGTGCGGGTATCAATGTTGTGCTGGTCGACCGCGATCAGGAGTCGGCTGATAAGGGGTATGCAACCATCGAAAACCTTCTTGATGAGGGTGTTAAGCGTAAAAAGGTCACAGAAGAAGCGAAAGCGGACATTCTGGGTAAGGTTAACGCTACGTCAGACTATGCCGCGCTCTCGGCCTGTGATCTGATCGTTGAAGCGGTGTTTGAAGATCCGAAGATCAAAGCTGAGGTGACGCAGAAAGTGGAAGCGGTCATTCCCAAAGACGCGATCTTTGCGACCAATACCTCGACCCTGCCAATCACGGGTCTTGCGGAGGCGTCGGCGCGTCCCGACCAGTTTATCGGCATCCACTTCTTCTCACCGGTTCATAAGATGATGCTGGTTGAGATCATCAAGGGCGAGAAAACGGGCGATCTTGCAGTAGCCAAGGCGCTCGACTTCGTGCGGCAGATCAAGAAAACGCCGATTGTCGTCAATGACGCCCGCTTCTTCTACGCGAACCGTTGCATTATCCCGTACCTGAACGAGGCGATGATTATGGTGGGCGAGGGAGTGAATCCGTCGCTGATCGAAAACGCCGCCAAGCAGATGGGTATGCCCGTCGCGCCATTGCAACTGACCGATGAAACCTCTCTCGAACTCGGCCACCGCATCATGATGGCGACCAAGGCACAGATGGGCGATGCTTATGAAGCCAGCCTTGCGGATGACGTGCTGCTCAAGCTGTTCGAGGGCGAAGGCCGGGCCGGACGTAAGAATGGCAAGGGCTTTTACGACTACGACGAGAAGGGCAAGCGTCAAAAGCTGTGGCCTGATCTTGCGAAACATTTCCCTCATGCGGATGAACAGCCCGCATTCGAGGAAATCCAGAATCGTCTGATCCTCGCGCAGGTACTGGAGGCTGTGCGCGCCAAGGAAGAGAACGTGCTGGTCGATATTCGTGAAGGCGATGTCGGTGCGATCCTCGGCTGGGGCTTTGCGCCTTGGTCCGGCGGGCCGATGTCCTGGATCGATCTGACAGGACCAAAAGACGTTGTTGCGATCTGCGATGCGCTTGAAGCCAAATACGGAGCGCGCTTTGCCGCTCCGGCTTTGCTGAAAGACATCGCGGCAAAGGGCGAGACTTTCTATGGCCGCTTCCAGCCTCAACAGGCAGCGGCCTGACCTTCGGGTCAGCGGTCGATGAACAGCGTAACGCATTCTTGCGTACACAATAAAAAAAGCCGTCCGGTTACGGGCGGCACAAACAACCCGCAAAAGCGGGGCTTGAACAAAGGGAGAGGTCACGTGACTTCGAATATGAAAAAACTATTGGCAAGCGCCAGTGTGCTTGCAACGCTTGTAACGCCCGCATTCGCCGATGAATTCCGCATCGACCGTCTTTTCGTCGCAGGCGACAGCCTCAGTGATGGCGGCACGTACTCGCAGGCGATCATCGCGGGTTCGGGCGGCACAGCGCCAAGCATCAATTACCGGTTTACCAACAACAATCCGGATGGCTCCAGCCGCACATACGCGGAAGTGCTGGCGTCTGAATTAGGTATCAGCGTTCAACCCAACCTTATTACAGGTGTCCCGATTGCCGCCGGTACGCCCTTGGCCGATGATGTGAATGTCGGCGGGACAAATTATGCCCAAGGTGGTTCGCGCGTGTCGCTGGCTGCGGCCAATCAGGAAATTCCTGATGCCACAACGGGTTTCACGCCCACGCAAACCGGTATCACCCAAACGCCTGTCACGGTCCAGGTTGATCGCATGATTGCGAGCACGCCGCGATTCACGAATAACGATCTGGTCGTTTTGTGGGCGGGTGCGAATGACATTCTCACCAATTCACAGTTTGTCGGCGCGGGGGCGGTCTCGCCTGATGACGCAGCCGCCGCGATGGGCGCCGCCGCGACCACGATGATCGGTCAAGTGGATCGCGTTATCGCACATGGTGCGACGAATGTGGTTGTCGTTACCGTGCCTGATATTGGAAGCGCGACACCGCTCGGTGCGGGGTCAACCCCGCAAGGGGCCGGATTGCTGTCCGGCCTGACGCAGGCGTATAACAACACGCTTATTGCCGGTGTCGGCGGGCGCGTGACGGTGGTTGATTCCACGGCGATCCTGCAAAACGTTCTTGATGATCCGACACGCTACGGCTTTTCCGGCATTAACCAGCTCGGCTCGGTCGAGTGCACCGGGTCTTCCGTCAGCTGTTTGCAAGGCGTGAACACGGTCAGTGACGGGAACACACGCATGTTCGCTGATGCGGTCCATCCGTCAGAGCTGACACATTTTATCTTCGGCCAAATGGCGAATTCCACGCTCACGGCGGTCGGGCAGGTCGGTGCGATGCCGACGGCCACGCTCAGCGCTTTGCGTCAGCAGTCCATCGGTCTTGAGAACCGCCTGAACCTTGGTGCGTTCTTTATCAACGATGAAACCGGAACCCGCGTTCGCCGTCCCGTTGGCAGCGTTGAAGTCTATGGTGGCGCGGAAGCCGGATTTTACTCCAGCGATCAACAGCAGGTGGTTCCCGGCTTTGATGCCAGCACACAGGTTGTCAAAGCGGCTGCGGATGTGATGGTCGCACCGAATGTGATGCTGGGTGTCGGCGCGAGTATCGATCACGGTCAGGTCGACTTTGATCAAAATCGCGGCGGCTTTGACTCGCGCCTGTTCGTCGGTGCGCTGTTCGGTGTTGCGCAGATTATGCCGGGCATTTACGTGAACGGTGTGTTGGGCGGCGGGCTTATCGATGTCTATGACATCGACCGCAATTTCGGCCTGCGCGATCTGAATGGTAACACCGTGACGACCGAGTCTTACTCGGCGGACACAACGGGCGATTACTTCATCGCCAAGGCCAGTGTTGGTGGTGTGCTGCCGGTCGGCAACGGCTTTTTTGTCAATCCCAGCGTTGGGTTTGCGTTTGAGAAGGTCAATATCGACGGGTATTCCGAAACGGCCACGAATGGCTCCGCTGCCGGGTTGGCGGGGACGTATGGCGATCAGGATATTGAAGGGCAGCGTCTGACGGTCGCGCTCGCGGGCTTTTACCGTCCGCCATCCAATCCGACCTGGACGCTGGGAATGCGCGCGTCGTATGAGCATGATTTCAACGATGATCCCATCGTTGTCCGCCACGGCAATGGCCGTTCGCTGACGAACCCGAACGGATCACCGTTGGGCGTAAGCGAGGCGCCGCGTGCGGATGATTCCTACGCGTTTCTGTCGGCAACAGTCACAAAAGAACTGTCGCACAGCACCTCCCTCACGGCGCTCGGTTCAACCGTGGTCGCGCAGGATGGTATCGACGGGTACACGTTCAGCCTGTTGCTGAAACACTCTTTCTGAGCCTTCTGAAACAAGCGGCCCCGCAGAGTGATTTGCGGGGCCGGATTTCGTCAGATGCACGCACAAAAAAGCCCGGCTGCGATGCCGGGCTTTTATCGTTATGAACAGACTGGACTAATGCACACTGTGGCTTAGTTTCTCAATTTCATCCTTGAGCTTTAGCTTTTTTCGTTTGAGTGCCACGATGTTGAGGTGATCGCTTCCCGGCAATCGTTCGCTTGCGGCGATGCTGCTTTCCAGGTCACGGTGTTTCTGTTTGAGCGTTTCAACGTGCGACGACAAACTCATGTAGCCCTCCTTGTTAAAGTCAGGAGTTCAGTACATCACTGAATTATCGGTTTGTCATCGTCTTCTTTGCTCTAATTTTAGACTATTTTGCAACGGATTGAGTTTACTTAGATGAATGAAGTATCACAAAAGCGTCTCATTATTGGCATCAGCGGGGCATCCGGTGCGGTATATGCGGTACGCACACTCGAAATGTTGCGTGAAATGGATGTGGAGACACATCTTGTTGTGAGTCCGGCGGGACGCATGACGGTTAATTATGAAACCGGGATGGATTATGGCGATCTGACTAAACTCGCGACTCACCATTATGGAGCGAAAGACATCGGCGCTGCGATCAGCTCCGGCTCGTTCAAAACTTTGGGAATGTTGGTTGTGCCGTGTTCAATGCGCAGCCTTGCAGAGATTGCGACGGGCGTGACAGCCGGATTGCTGACCCGTGCCGCTGATGTTGTGCTCAAAGAACGGCGGCGATTGGTGTTGATGGTGCGCGAGACGCCGCTGCACACGGGACACCTGCGCTCAATGACTGCGGCGAGCGAGATCGGTGCGATCATCTATCCCCCGGTTCCGGCGTTTTATGCCGAGCCGAAGACGATAGAGGAACTGGTCGATCAGACTGTCTCACGCGCGCTCGACCTGTTTGATCTGGACGCTCCGGCAACAAAGCGCTGGGGCGAGGATCTGGAAAAAGGGCGGCGATAGCGGGATAAGCCCCGACTTTGTCGGAAACCGCTTGACAGCGTCGGTCTGAGAAGGTCCGAGGGGGCTGGATTTGAGATTTCAAAGGGGCTTTAGTTTAAAGCCGAAGGACGAGGGATCAGTATGCTTGAGAAACGCGATTTCTATATCAACGGTGCATGGGTTGCCCCGAAAGCCGGAACCGATTTCGATGTGATCGATCCATCGACGGAGGAAGCGTGTGCGGTCATATCGCTCGCGGGCGAGGCCGATACCCACGCGGCGATTGCGGCTGCGAAAGCGGCTTTCCCGACATGGTCGGGGACACCGCTCGCCGAGCGGCTGGCACTGGCAGAGCGGATCATGGAGGTCTACACCGCCCGTGCCGAGGACATGGCGCAGGCGATCAGCCTTGAGATGGGCGCACCGATTGAGATGGCGCGCGTGCAGCAGGCACCGACCGGGTCCGGGCATATCAAGGCGTTTATCGAAGCGGCCCGTGGGTTTGATTTCGATCACCCGCTGCGCGACAACGCGCCGGATACGCGCATTTTGTATGAGCCGATCGGCGTGTGCGGCCTGATTACGCCGTGGAACTGGCCGATGAACCAGGTCGTGCTGAAGGTGCTTCCCGCATTGCTGACGGGCTGCACGATGATCCTGAAACCATCCGAAATTGCGCCGCTGTCCTCGCATTTGTTCGCGGAGATTATGCATGAGGCGGGTACGCCGGCGGGTGTGTTCAACCTTGTCAACGGTGACGGTCCGGGTGTGGGCACGACGCTGTCGGGCCACCCTGATGTGGACATGATCTCGTTCACCGGGTCAACCCGCGCAGGGATTGCGATCTCGAAGAACGCGGCGGACACGCTGAAGCGGGTGTCGCTGGAACTGGGTGGTAAGGGCGCGAATATCGTGTTTGCGGATGCCGCCGAGAACGCGGTTCAACAGGGCGTGATGCGCTGCATGAACAACACGGGCCAGTCCTGTAACGCACCGACGCGGATGCTGGTCGAACGCTCACGCTACGATCAGGCCGTTGAACAAGCGACTGAATTTGCGAACAGCCTGAGCGTCAACTCTTCGCACGAAAGCGGTAAGCATATCGGTCCCGTGGTCAGCGAAGCGCAGTTCGACAAGATTCAAGGGCTGATCCAAGTCGGTATCGACGAGGGCGCGCGCCTTGTTGCGGGTGGTTTGGGGCGGCCTGACGGGTTGAACCGGGGCTACTTCGTGCGGCCGACGATCTTCGCGGATACGAACAACCAGATGCAAATCTGCCGCGAGGAAATCTTTGGCCCTGTGCTGGCGATGATGCCGTTCGACAGCGAGGAAGAAGCCATCGCGATTGCGAATGACACGCCGTATGGCCTGACGAACTACGTCCAGTCGCAAGACATCGAAAAATGCCGCCGCGTAGCGCGCCAACTGCGCACGGGCATGGTCGACATGAACGGCAAGGCACGGGCCGCAGGCTCACCGTTCGGTGGCATGAAAGCCTCCGGCAACGGCCGTGAGGGCGGGCCTTGGGGTCTGGAAGAGTTCATGGAAGTCAAAGCGGTTGGCGGTTGGGAGTAACCTTCGCCGCATTTGAATCATGACGCCCCCGCATACCAGTGCGGGGGCGTTTTTTTATGCGTTGAAGAACGATGCGGGTTGCAAAATCTTGTTCACTTGCGAGACCTGATACCCCGCCTCCGCACTGCGTTTGAGGTAGTCAAGCCAGTCATCATCCGCTTGCATGGCAGCGCGCTTCTTGGCCCGGTCGTCGGCGCTGTCATAGATCCAGATATGAACGTAGGAATTCACATCACCCGTCTCCGTGGAGGCGTAGAGCAGCGGTTGACCCAGATGCCTTGTTTGAGCGGGCCAGCCGTATTGCTCATAAAGCGCGAGTTGCTTTTTGATCGTACCGGGGCGGCAGGTGTAGGTGCGGTGGTCGTAGATCATCGGATTCCCGATCAAGCTGATTTCAGGGCGCGGGCGGCTTTAGGGATTCTCGTGACCATCAAACCCGCGATGGCGATCAAGACAACGGCGAGGGCGGGGCGCACCAGTCCACCCATCATGAACATCGGGATGGTCAGCGCCAGCATCAGAACGGGCGCGTACCACAGGGTCCAGACTTTCTTGCCGCGCTCTTTCTGATAAAGGCTGAAGCCGATAGAGAAGAGGCTGGCGATCAGGAAAAACAGTGACCACGGGTGCGTGATAAACTCGGTGATGTCGGTGGAGAGCGCGAGCGAGCGGGACAGCCACCGCTCTGCAATCGGACCAAGGACGACGCCGAGGATCATCGGGGCGAGTGGGAATTTAAGGCTGCGCATCGT
This sequence comes from uncultured Neomegalonema sp., assembly GCA_937944035.1. GTDB lineage: Bacteria > Pseudomonadota > Alphaproteobacteria > Rhodobacterales > Rhodobacteraceae > JAHDDY01. The sequence continues at coordinate 7,804 of CALDZQ010000013.1, forward strand.
GTAACCGACCACGCCGAATATCGCCAGTGTCCACATGTCGTTGGTGATATTGTTCAGTGAGAACACCCCGATCCCGCAATAGACGAGAATGATCGAAGCCAGCACATACATGCGCACCCGCGTCACCAGAACAAATCCGCGTAATGCACCCGTTTGCAGGATCAGGACGAGGAAGTTGGCGAAGAAAAACGCGATGAAGATGGCGTAGGCGATCTTTGGCTGTTCGGCAATGAAGGCCGGGCTGGGGATCACGTCGTGGATGAGCAACGCGCCGAGCATGACTGCGGTGATGACATCGCCGGGGATGCCCAAAGCCATCATCGTGATGAGCGCACCGCCCGCCGTCGCGTTGTTCGCGGATTCCGGCGCGATGATGCCGCCATAATGGCCGGTCCCGAATTTCTCCGGCGTTGGCGAGGCTTTCTTGGCCTGGTCATAGGCGAGGATATTCGAGATTGATGATCCGGCAGCGGGCAGGACGCCTGTGAAAACGCCGATCAGAGAAGATCGGACGAGATTGACCCAATCCTTGAAGATCGTCTTGATGGCACGCTTATGCTCGATACGCACGCTCACATCGCCCATATCTGTCAGGGACTTACGGGCGCTGGCGGTATCGCGGATGTCGGACATAAGCTGTGAGAAGGCGAAGAGGCCGATCAGGACGGGGAGAAAGGCGAAGCCCTCACCGAGGAACTCATTCCCGAAGGCAAACCGCTGAACACCGTTGATGTCATCCTCGCCAACGCAGGCGACGATAAGGCCGAGCGCGCCGGAGATCAGCCCCTTAATCATGTTCTCACCCGCCAGACTGGCGGTCACGGTCAGGGCGAAGAAGATCAGCGAGAAATAGTCCCAAGGCTGGAATTCGAGACCCACTTTGGCGAGTTGCGGGGCGACCAGCACGAGCAGGACGGTGGCGATGATGCCGCCGAAGAAGGACGACCACACACCCAGACCAAGCGCGAAGCCGGGGTCGCCGTTGCGGGCCATCGGAAAGCCGTCGAACGTGGTCGCGACCGATGAAGGCGTGCCGGGAATACCGATCAGGATGCCCGACATCAGCCCCCCCGATAACCCCCCGACATAGACGCCGATCATGGTGGCGACACCTTGGGATGGCTCCATCCCGAACGTGAACGGCAAGGTCAGAACAATGGCCATTGCGATGGTGAAGCCGGGGATAGCGCCCGCAAGCAATCCGGCCATTGCGCCGACGGTCATCAGCAGCATTGTCTTGAATGTGGCCAGCTCTTGAACTGCGGCGATTACGTTTTCGAGGATCATCTGTGTCGTTCCTCAAATACCGGGTAAAATTTCGCCACGGGGCAACAGCACCCGCAAGCCATAGGTGAACAGCGCCCACATCGCACCGACGGAGATGATGGCGATCAAGGCATGTTGAATGATGAGTTTCGGCGCAATGCCGCCCAAAAAGCTGAGCAGCAGAAACACCAACAAAGTACCCCCGATCAACGTGCCGAAAAATGGGAGTGTGGCAAGGAAGGCGAAATAGAGCGCGAAGCAGATGATGGGATTGAGGTAGTAGCGGAACCATCCTGTCAGCCCGCCGGAATGGGCGGGGGCGTCAACGCGGATGCCGTTGGCTTTGCGGGCTTTATCGCTCATCAGTGATTGCGCGAAATAGATCAGGCAAAGCGCGGTCAGAACATAAGAGACGCCCTTCGGCCATGCGGCGGGGGATAACTCGCCGAACTGCGGGTCGCGGATTTGGTATCCGGCCCAGATCAGCAGGCCGCAAAACAGCAGCAGGATAATTGAGACAACGGTATCGCGGCTCATAGTGCCCATCGGGAGCCTTCTCCGGTGATTGTATAAAATTCTTGCCTGCCCCGCACCCGATGGGGGCTGCCCAAACAGCTTACTCCTCGCAGGAAGATCCCGCATCAAGTGCGGGGAAGGTGCTGTTTGGAAAGTCACAAAAGGGCGGTCAGAAAACCCGACGCACCGTGTGATGCGCCGGGGAAAGGGTGGAGCGGCTTATTTCTTGAACATGCCGATCTTGATGGCGACTTTTTCGTGCGCGTCATATTCTTCCTGGAACCACTCGGCGTAGTCCTCAGGCCCGCGATAGACAACAGGTGTGCCTTTCGCTTTGAGCTTTTCGATCAGCTCCTCGCTCTCGGCGGCGTTTTTGAACACCTCCGCCCACATCGCGACCACGTCTTCAGGCGTTCCCTTCGGAACAACAATCCCGCGATCCAGCGAGTAGGTCATATCCGTGCCGAGTTCCTTGAGCGTCGGAACGTCCGGGAACTGGGGCAGACGCTCATCCGCTGCGATGGCGTAGGCTTTGAGCGTGCCTTGCTTCACGTTTTTCTCGGCGGTGGGGATGTTGACCGTGCCGAGTTTGATCGTGCCTGCGAGCAGGGCGGTCACGCGCTGTTTTGTGCCGTCAAACGGGATGTATTTGAACTTCGCACCGGGGTTTTCTTCCTCGATGAGCAGCCACATGAACTGGCTGGTCGAGCCAAGCGTTGCGCCCAGCGGGATTGTGTCCGGCTTTTCTTTTGCCTCGGCAATCACTTCCTTGAAGTCAGCCCAAGGTGCATCGCCTGACGCGCCGATGACTTCGGGGGTCGAGGTGACTTGCGCCACTGTGTCGAACGCGTCCCATGTGAACGGCACACGGCCCGCAAGATAGCTGACGATCGCGCTTTGGTGGATTGCGAAGAGGGTACAGCCGTCGGCCTTTGCCTTTTTGGCCTCTTTCGCGCCCTTGTTGCCACCTTGACCGCCAATGGTGACGACCTGAACCTTCGGCCCGTCCATCTTGTTGATGGCTTCCTCGAACAGCGAGAAGATGATGTGCGTGCCGCCGCCAGCGCCCCAAGGCACGATCAGTTTTGCGGTTGAACACGGGATTTCCGCCGCGCTTGCGCTGCCCCATGAGGCGACTGAGATTGCACCCGCCGCAAGGGCGCTCCGAACCAGTTTCGACGCTGTCATAGTCAAATTCTCCCAAGTTATGGCAATTCTAAATTGCTCTGTACTCATGGTTACTGTTCTAAACGGTGTGGTCAACCTTTGCAGTTGCCAAGCGGGGCTGTATCGCTCAAAAATCGGGCTTTACCCGAACCCGAAGAGGTGCTCATGACCGCGATCAACATCCAATTCACGCTGTTCTCCGCGTTTTACGCGCCCCTTATCGCCACGATGTCGGGCGGTTTCCTGCGGGAGGAGGGGTTGGATTACGAGTGGTCGGTTGCGAAACCCGGCGTGTCGGCACTTGCGGCGCTGGAGGACGGCAGCGCGCATGTTGTGCAGTCGACGCTCAGCCAGAACCTGATGGCGCTGGACCGGGGCGAGACGCCGCGCGCTGTGCATTTTGCTCAGGTGAACGAGATGGATGGCTTCTTCCTTACGGGCCGTGCGTCGGATGCGGATTTCGATTGGAAGACGCTGGAAGGGGCAGAAGTGGTCCTGTTTGGCGGCGGGCAGCCGCTGGTGATGTTCAAATGGGCTTGTCACAAAGCGGGCATCGATTTTGAGAAGATCAAGGTCATCAATGTGGGCGGCGCGGCGGATATGGACCGTGCGTTCCGCGAGGGGCAGGGCCAATACGTTCAGCAACAAGGCCCGTTTCCGCAACAGCTGGAAGCCGATGGCAAGGGGCATGTTGTGGCGCAGGTCGGGCCGATGGTCGGGCCTTGCGGGTTCTCGTCCCTCGCCGCGATGCCGGAATGGCTGGAGACCGATATGGCGGCTGCTTTCACCCGCGCCTATGCCAAAGCGCGGGTCTATATGAATGAGGAAAGTGCGGCTGACATAGCGAAGTCGATGAAGTCTTTCTTCCCGAAGATTGACGAGGCGGTACTCCAAGATTGCATCGGTACTTACCAGGAATTGGGTAACTGGACCCCGCATATCGAGCTGACGCCGGGCGCTTATGAGGCGATGTTGGACATCTACCAATATGCGGGCGGCTTGAAGACGCGCTACGCGTATGAGCAGGTCTGTGCGAAGCCGCCGTCGGCGTAGAGGCTGATCTGCACTTCGTGTCTTGTGCATTGCTGCTGACATTTTCGCGAGACTGGACGCCAGCCTTTGCTGGGGTGACGGGTGTGGGGGCGCGGCGTTTGGGGGCAGCCTAACTCCCCGCCACCATTGGCGCGGTCATGCGTTGCAGCGTCGCGATGACGCTGTTGGCGACGATGCGGCCTGTGCGGGGGTTATCGTCGGAGGGGATGTTATTCATGGTCATGGTGGCTTCACCGGAGTCGGATTTGATCGTGACGGATTGAATGTTGCGGTCAATCGTCGGGTCGGCCCAAACCTCGACTTGCGTTTCCTCCGGTCCGATACCAGCCAGTGCGAGCGCTGCGGCGACGTTGACATTGGCGGGAAAGCCGCGTGCGGCATCCCGCGCCGAGCCGCGCAGGACGCAGAGCGGTTCGGTGAGATTGCTGATGTCGATGTTGTTGTCGATCAGGTGCGGTGCGCCCGCGAGGCCGTTCGGGGGCTTGCGGGTTTGCAGAGTGACCGAGTGGATTTTGCCGACAGCCATCGCGCGGACGGTGTCGAGGCCGATCAATGCCCCCGTGGGGACGATGATTTTCGCGCCTGTCTGCTGTGCTTGCCCGATCAGGTCGGGGTGGTTGAGCAATGCGCCGACCGATAGCGGCATGAGGCAGCGGCCTTTGGCGATGACGCTGGTGGCGAGGTCGGCGAACACGGCGGCGGGGGCGCATTCGACGATCACATCCGCCACCTCCGCGAGCGCATCGAGTTTCAGGATGTCCGGCGGTGTCCGGAATCCGGCGATCCGCTGCGCTGCGCGGGCGTGGTCTTTGGCGGAGACGGCGACGAGGCGCATTCCTGGAACGTCTCCGGCATCGACCGCTTTGGCCGCGCGCAAGCCGATGGCTCCGAGGCCCGCGATGGCGACGCGCAAATCCGGTGTCTGTGTCATCTCAAATCCCCGTTCGGTTAACCTTGTTGGACAATGGCGCGGAATGGTGGATGATGGAAGCTTGAGATTGTGGGAGTGGCGTGATGGCGGTTGAGACGATAGCGGTTCTGATGCCGGGCGATATGGGCCATGCGGTTGGTCGCGTGCTGCGCGAACATGGTTTTGACGTGATTACAGCCTTGAGCGGGCGCGGGCCGCATACGCGGGAGCTGGCGGCTGCGGCGGGGCTGCGCGATGCGGGGACGCTTGCAGGGGTGGTCGGCGAGGCCGATCTGATCCTGTCGATCCTGCCCCCCGCTGCGGCCTTGCAACAGGCGAAAGATGTGGCGGCGCAGATGACGGTGCTGGGCAAATATCCGGTCTATGTGGACTGCAACGCGATCTCGCCCGATACGGCCAAGCAAGTGGGCGCGGTGATTGAGGCTGCGGGTGCGCCGTTCATCGATTCGGGGATCATCGGCATGGCGCCGGGTAAGGGTGCAGGGCCACGTTTTTATGTGTCCGGTCCCGATGTGGAGGCGATGCTTGCGCTCGATGGTAAGGGGTTTGAGGTCATCAAGTCGGGTGAGGGCATTGGCGAGGCTTCCGCGCTGAAGATGGTCTATGCGGGCCTGACCAAGGGGACATGGACGTTGCAAACGGCTGTCCTTCTTGCGGCGCAGCGCCTTGGGGTGATTGATCCGCTGCTTGAAGAGTTTGAATTCAGCCAGAAAGGCCCGCTGGATGCGATGCGGGCGCGGGTTCCTTTCTTGCCCGCTGACTCCGCGCGCTGGGTGGGGGAGATGGAGGAAATCGCGGCGACATTTGCCTCGGCGGGGGTCAGTCCGGGCTTCCATGACGGCGCGGCGGATGTTTT
>CALDZQ010000014.1 GCA_937944035.1 uncultured Neomegalonema sp.
AAATATATCGCCCCGATCAGGCCGGGAACGCCGCCCGGTCACAGGGCGCGGGGCAAGCATCCGGTGGATTTCGCCTTGAGGGAATGTCATGCGCTGGCGCTTTATGCGCTGCATGATCCGCCGGATACGTCTTGATAATCCGGCTGTGAACCGCCCCTTGTGTCAGGGGGCGGTCGCATCAGTGTGCGTGGTCGTAACCGGCCCCGCAAGCGGGTGCGGGGCAGGGGCTTTTGAGGCCCGGCTTACTTTACTTTGATAAGCTCGACATCGAACAGCAGCGGTGCGCCGCCGGGGATGACGCCCGGAATGCCGCGCGGGCCGTAGGCGAGGTCAGACGGGATGGCGAAACGGTATTTCGCGCCCTCTTTCATCAACTGCACGCCTTCGGTCCAGCCTGCAATGACGCCGTTGAGCGGAAACTCGATCGTTTCTTTGCGGTCATACGAGCTGTCGAATTTTTTACCGTCGGTCAGCGTGCCCTCGTAGTGGACCTCGACTGTGTCGGTGGCCTTGGGCGATGCGCCCGTGCCTTCGCGCAGCACTTCATATTGAAGACCGCTTGCGGTGACGGTCACGCCGTCTTTCTTTGCGTTTTCAGCGAGATAGTCCATACTTGCCTCGGCTTTCGGGATGAGCGGCAGGGCCACGAAAAGCGACAGCGCGAGCGCCGTCATGGTTCTGCGGTTTATCATATAGTCGATCCAATCCTGATCGTTGAGGGTGCTTAATGAGCGAATGAACCCGCCAAATCAAGCGGGACAATCGCGAAAGATGTTACGCGAGGACGAGGCCGGAATGTGACGGCCGCTTTTCGGGCGGGCTGATAGGCTTCTCCCTTGGTCCGGCGGTTTGTGTGCTATCCGGCTGTTTGGCGCTCATCATATTGTAAACGTTAAGTAAGTTGCCTTAACACAAGATTGATAAGGCGGGTCCGCTTGCTGATAAATATCGCCGTCGGTGTTGAGCCAGCGTTTTTGCGGACAGATTTTCGGGATAGGCAAAAGCGCGAAAAACGTCTGTCGTAATTGATTGACGGTTGGTCGCTTACCGATTATCCCTCGTCGGGCTTGGTGCAGCAACGCACTACCCGACTAGAGGTTGGAACGATGACGAACACGAACGCGACGGGTAAGCCCGTCACGCGCCCTAATGACGCGCGATTTTCTCCCGGTCCCACCCGCAAATTCGAGGGTTGGTCGCCGGATGTACTTGCAAGCGCCGAACTTGGCCGCTCGCACCGCTCGAAACCGGGCAAAGCCAAACTCAAAGAAGTCATCGATCGCTCTAAAGCGATGCTTGGAATGCCGGATGACTGGCATCTGGGCATTATTGCAGGCTCTGATACGGGCGCGGTCGAGTGTGCGATCTGGAATCTTTTCGGTCAGCGTCCGGTGGATGTGCTGGTCTGGGAAGCTTTCGGTAAAGACTGGGCCATTGATATTGTCGATGAGCTGAACCTTGATGGCCGCGTCTTGAAAGCGCCGTTCGGGGAATTGCCCGATCTCGATCAAGTCGATTTCAAGAACGATGTTTGCCTGACGTGGAACGGCACAACGTCCGGCGTTCGTGCGCCCGGTGGTGACTGGATTCCGGCGGATCGTGAGGGGTTGGTGCTGGCCGATGCGACTTCTGCGGCATTTGCGATGGACCTGCCCTGGGACAAGCTCGATGTGGTGACGTGGTCCTGGCAGAAGGTGTTGGGCGGTGAGGCGGCGCATGGGATGCTGGCGCTCGGTCCGCGCGCGGTTGAGCGAATAAAGTACTATAAACCCGACCGCGCGATACCAAAAATTTATCGTATCCGTAAGGGTGACGGCCTGAACGAAGCGGTTTTTGAGGGTGCAACGCTGAACACGCCGTCGCTGCTGGCGGCCGAGGATTGTCTGGCGGCGCTGAAATGGGCCGAAAACATCGGTGGGTTGCCGCCGCTGATCGCGCGCAGCCAAGCGAATTTTGATGCGGTGGCCGCATGGATCGACCGGACTCCCTGGGCCGAATTCATGGCCAAAGACCCGGCGACACGCTCGACCACATCGCTGTGTGTGACGCTGAGTAATCCGGCATTTGATGCGTTGGATGATGCGGGACAACGCGGGTTTATCAAGGCAATGCTGGGCCTGCTGGCCGATGAGGGTGTGGCTTTTGATATTGAGGGCTATCGCTCCGCGCCGCCATCGTTCCGGATTTGGGGCGGTGGAACGGTTGAGACGGGGGATATTGAGGCGCTGTTGCCTTGGCTGGATTGGGCGTTTGCCCAAACGCTGGCCGCGCATCAATCCGCTGCCTAATTCGCTGCTTTCTCAGCTCTGTAAGACCCCGCTTTGAATGCGGGGCATAGCGCTCATATGATTTTCAGGAATATGCCATGACCATTCCAAAAGTGCTGATCTCGGACGCGATGTCGTCCAAAGCTGCCGATATTTTCCGTGAGCGGGGCATCGATGTTGATGTCACGCCTAAACTGACCCCCGAAGAATTGAAAGGTGTCATCGGCCAGTATGATGGCCTGTGTATCCGCTCATCCACCAAGGTGACGGGCGAGATTCTTGACGCTGCCACCAACCTCAAAGTTATCGGACGCGCAGGGATTGGCGTTGATAATGTTGACGTGCCGCGCGCGACTCAAAAGGGCGTCGTGGTGATGAATACGCCGTTCGGCAACGCCATCACCACTGCCGAACACGCCATCGCGATGATGTTTGCGGTGGCACGGCAAATCCCGCTCGCCAATGCCTCGACCCATGCCGGGAAGTGGGAAAAGTCGAAGTTTATGGGGACCGAGATCACCGGAAAGACGCTGGGGATTATCGGTGTCGGCAATATCGGTACGATTGTTGTCGAGCGCGCGCGCGGCCTGAAAATGCGGGTTGTTGCCTACGATCCGTTTTTGTCCGAAGAGCGGGCCGAGCGGATGGGGATTCAGAAAGTCGATATTGACGGCCTGCTCTCGCAAGCGGATTTTCTGACGATCCATGTGCCCAAAACCAAGGATACGGCGGGTTTGATCGACGCGACCGCGATCAACAAGATGAAGAAGGGCGCGTATCTGATCAACTGTGCGCGTGGCGGGATCGTTGATGAGGGCGCGCTGCGGGTGGCGCTCGATAATGGGCATATCGCGGGCGCTGCATTTGATGTGTTTGCGGAGGAGCCGGCCAAGGATAACGTTCTGTTCGGCCATCCCAACGTCGTCGTCACCCCTCACCTGGGCGCGGCAACTACCGAAGCGCAGGAGAAAGTGGCGCTGCAAGTGGCCGAGCAAATGGCGGATTTCCTGCTGGATGGCGCTGTCACGAACGCGCTGAACGCGCCGTCGCTGACCGCTGAGGAAGCGAAGCTGCTTGATCCGTATCTTGAGCTGGTGCGCAAGCTGGCCTCTTTTGCGGGGCAGGTGACGGAGGACGGCATTCGCGCGATCCGTGTGACGTTTGAAGGCGAGGCCGCCGCGCTGCCGCATCCGCCACTGGTACAAACGGCTGTGCAGGCGGTGCTGGGGACGAAGCTGAACAGCATCAATATGGTCAATGCGCTTGAGGTGGCCAAAGAACGCGATATTGAGGTTGCGTCCACGAAAGCCGAGACACGCAGCGATTATCAGACGCTTATCAGTGTTGAAGTCGAGACCAACTCCATGACCCGTTCCGTGAAAGGCACATTGGTCGGGGGCAAACTGGCCCGCATGGTCGAGGTCAAAGGCATCGCGGTGGAGACGGATCTGGTCGGCGATATGATCTATGTCACCAATCAGGACAAGCCGGGTCTGATCGGCTCGGTCGGCTCGTTGTGCGCGCGGGAGGGGATCAACATCGCGACGTTCCACTTGGGGCGCTCTTCGGCGGGTGCGGATGCGGTTGCGCTGGTCGGGCTGGATGGCCCCGCGCCTGAAGCGGTTGTGTCCGAGCTGCGCGGGCTAACCCATATCGACCGCGTTATTCCGCTGAAGTTCGATTGATGCGGGTCGCGCTTGTCATCGCCGGCGCTCCACTCCCGGCAGGAGTGGAGCAGACCGGAGCGGATATTGCCGGAGCGTTCGGCCTGTCCGTTGTTTCGGCTGCGATCCTTTCGCCGGATCGTGGGGTTGAGTTGATTTTCGAGACGGTAGATGAAGCGGTCGTTGATATTGATGCGGCGTGCGAGGCGATGCGCAAGGCTTTGCCTGATCTCGATCTTGCGTTGCTGCCCGAAGCAGGACGCCGCAAGCGGGTTCTGTGCGCGGATATGGACGCGACGATGGTGGTGGGCGAGACGATTGATGAGCTGGCGGCGGCGCTGGGAAAAGCTGATGCCGTCTCGGCCATAACCGAACGCGCGATGCGGGGCGAGTTGGATTTCGAGGAGGCATTGGATGAGCGGGTCGCGATGCTCGCGGGGTTGGAGGCGCGCGTGATTGATGATGTTGCGCACGGTCTTACCTATTCGACGGGCGCGCGGGCTTTGGTGCGGACGATGAAGGCGCACGGGGCGCGTTGTGTGTTGGTATCCGGTGGATTTGACAGGGTCACAGGCGTCGTGCGTGAGGCGCTGGGCTTTGATCTTGACCGTGCCAATCATCTCGAGGTTGGTGGGGACGGAAAGCTGTCAGGCAAAACGCGTAAGCCGATTGTCGATTCTGCCTTCAAGCGCGCGTTGCTGACAGAGACGGCAGCAGGGCAGGGCGTTGATCTGGATGACTGCCTCGCCATCGGGGACGGGGCCAATGATCTTCCGATGGTCGAAGCGGCGGGGCTGGGCATTGCCTATCAGGCAAAACCGGCTCTGCGCGCGGCGACACCCTATCACATCACCCATACCGATCTGCGCACGGCGTTGTATTTTCAGGGATATAGCGACGCTGAGATTGTGGAGTAAACAGGACATAATGCGCCATTGATCTGCCGCCATACGCCCTTAAAACGGCGTCATCTGCAAGTGGATTATGACGGGAACCCTGAGATGACAAACGCTTCACGCGCAGCGGCTGTGGCCGTTTTGACCGGATTTTTTTCAACTGTGGTCATGGCGCATGATTTCAACGTTGGTGATCTGACCATCGACCACCCGTTCAGCTATGCCACGCCCCCAACGGCAAAAGCGGGGGCGGGGTACATGACGATCACAAACAATGGTGCTGAAGCGGATCGACTGATTGATGTTAAGACCGATTTTTCGCGCAATGCGATCCACGAATCGAACATGGTCAGCGGGATCATGAAGATGATCTTTCAGGCAAAAGGCGTGGAAATACCCGCTGGCGGATCAGTCACCTTTGAACCGGGCGGTCTGCATGTGATGTTTATGGATTTGGAAGCGCCGCTTAAACACGGGGAACGCCTGCCTGCGACGCTGGTTTTCGATAAGGCGGGCGACGTGCCGATTGTGTTTGATGTCTCAAAACGTGGCGCGGATGCTGGCGTGGGACATGGGGCGCATATAAAACCGGAGTGAGCGTTTTTTGAACGCTGATATTCTCACCCGCGATCATGTTGTGCCGGACATTTGTATTGCCCGAATTGATCGCGGTGTGGCGTCAATCGTGGCTGGCTTTGGCGAATTCGGCTTTTTGTTCCGGCGTCGCTTCGGTTTGATATTTGTCACGCCATTCGGCGAACGGCATTCCGTAGACGATCTCGCGTGCGGCGTCTTTACCGATCTCGATGCCGCGTTCGGCGGCGGCTTCATCATACCAGCGGCTGAGGCAATTCCGGCAGAAGCCTGTCTGGTTCATCATATCGATGTTTTGAACATCAGTGCGGGTGCGGAGGTGATCGCGCAAACGGCGGTATGCGGCGGCTTCAAGTTCGATGCGGGTGGCGTCATCCATGCTGAAACTCCTCAGGCGGTTTGTTCGCGGCATCGTTGTGCGAGTTGCCTGGCCTGTTCGTCATGCGGGTCCAAAACCAATGCAAGGTCCAACGCCTCCAGCGCGAGTTGTTGCGCGCCGCAAATATGCCGGGCTACAGCAGCCCAATAGGCGATTTCGCTGTCCACACCCTCGCAGGCGAGTGATTTACTGGCGTAGATAAGGGCTTGACGGTAGCGGTCGAGCATGGCGGAGAAAACGGCGGCAAGAGCATTAGCGCGGGCTTCGTCCGGGCGGCGGCGGATCACGTCTTTGGTCAGCGCAAGCGCGCGGTGCAGATCACCGGCTTCATCCGCAGCGATTGCGTCGGCAATGCGCTTTTCGATCAGCTTGTCTTCAAAGGCAACGACTGTCACAGCATACATCCCTCACGCGTAAGAATGTACGTAAGCCGTTCATTCCCGGTAGTCATTTTAAAGTCCCTGCAGTCGTAGTACACTTCCTTAATCGAAATCTCAAATTCAGAAATCCCTGAAATCATCGTTATTCATCGCTTAAATCCTATTTTAGTCAATTCAGAGGCGAAGCGGTTCGTGCGATGCTGCCATAGGGTGTGCCTTGGCAGCATCAAAACTCACCCCATTGCGGCAAGCCGACCGACGGCCGCTTCAAGTTTTGCCTTCTCGGCCTGCGCCGCCGCGAGGCGTTCTTTTTGCTCCTCGACCACGTCCTCAGGGGCTTTAGCGAGAAATTTTTCATTCGACAGTTTGGCAGAAAGACCGCCGATTTCCTTCTCAAGCTTACCCAGTGTTTTGGTCAGGCGGGTTTTCTCGACCGCGACATCGATAACATCTGCCAGCGGCAAATTGACCGTGGCCCCCTCGACCGCCGTGACGATGGACCCGGCGGGCGCTTCGTTGCCGACTGCGGCCTCGGACAAGCGCGCGAGTTTGCGGATG
>CALDZQ010000015.1 GCA_937944035.1 uncultured Neomegalonema sp.
AAAGAACTCCTCCATGCCCGCCGGATCGAGAAACTGCTGGTGGTTGACGAGACGGACCGCTGCGTCGGCCTCATCACCGTCAAAGACATCGAGAAATCCAAACTCAACCCCGCCGCCTGCAAAGACTCGGCGGGCCGTCTGCGCGTCGCTGCCGCCTCCACGGTGGGCGAGGCCGGATACGAACGTTCAAGCGCCCTGATCGACGCCGGGGTTGATTTGCTGGTCATCGACACCGCCCACGGCCACTCGAAATCCGTCTCCGAAGCGGTTGAGCGCATCAAAGCGCGCTCCAACGGTGTGCAAGTCGTCGCGGGCAACGTCGCCACGGGCGAGGCAACTAAGGCGCTGATCGGCGCAGGCGCGGATGCTGTGAAAGTCGGCATCGGCCCCGGCTCGATCTGCACCACCCGAATCGTTGCGGGCGTCGGTGTGCCACAGCTCACAGCATTGCGGGATTGCGTCGAGGCGGCAGCCAGCAGCGGCGTCCCGATTATTGCCGATGGCGGGATCAAGTCCTCCGGCGACCTCGCCAAAGCCATCGCCGTCGGCGCGAATTGCGCCATGATCGGCTCGATGCTGGCCGGCACAGAGGAATCGCCGGGCGAGGTGTTCCTCTACCAGGGCCGCTCGTACAAATCCTATCGCGGCATGGGGTCCGTCGGTGCGATGGCGCGCGGTTCGGCGGATCGCTATTTCCAAAAGGAAGTCCGCGACACCATGAAACTCGTCCCCGAAGGCATTGAGGGCCAAGTCGCCTTCAAAGGTTCGGTCGGCGGGGTCATCCACCAACTCGTCGGCGGTCTGCGCGCGGCGATGGGCTACACGGGCCAGCCCACCATCGATGACCTGCGCAGCGGTGCGGAGTTCGTCCGCATCACCAACGCGGGCTTACGCGAAAGCCATGCCCACGATGTCACCATCACCCGCGAAAGCCCCAACTATCGGATGGGCAGCTAGGCCGGAGGAGGACGCAATGACCCCCTCAGCGCGCCTCGCCGCCGCCGCCGCGATCCTTGATGATCTCGACTGGTCCCGACCCGTCGAGCCGCAGCTCAAAGCATGGGCGCGGTCCAACCGCTATGCGGGATCAAAAGACCGCCGCGCGATTGCCGACCGCATTTACACCATCCTCCGCCGCCGCCGGACCTGCGCGGCCCCGCTCGGCGCGGACACCGGCAGGGCGCTGGTTCTGGGCAGCCTGAGCGCCGCTGACGGCCTGTCAGTCGACGAAATCACCGCCCTGTGCGGCGGCGGCTACGGCCTCGCCGCGCTCACGGAAACCGAAACCACCGCCCTGGCATCCCCGCCCGCCTTCGATACCCCCGCCGCGCGCCTCGATTGGCCCGACTGGCTCTATCCGCAGGCGCAAACCGCTTTCGGCAGCGCCACCGACATCGAACTCGACGCCCTGCGCCAGCGCGCCCCCGTGGACCTGCGGGTCAACCTGCTCAAAAGCACAGCCGAAACCGCACGATCCGCTTTGCAGGATGAAGGCTTCGCGCCGGAAACCGTTTCCGGCACACCCGCCGCCTTGCGCCTTCCCCCTGCCTCCTCCATCGCCCGAAGTGCGGCGTTCGCGGACGGGCTGATCGAATTGCAGGATGCCTCCTCCCAAACCGTCGCCCTCTTCACGCAGGCCCGCGCCGGGCAGACTGTGCTGGATTATTGCGCCGGGGCGGGGGGTAAAACCCTCGCGCTGGCCGCGATGATGCAGAACACAGGCGCGCTCCATGCCTATGATGTCGCCCCGGAACGAATGCGCGATCTGCCCGACCGTGCCAGTCGTGCGGGAGCATCCCTGAACATCATCCGTACCGCCGACGCCCTGCAACGCTTACGCGGGCAATGCGATGTCGTGCTTGTCGATGCCCCCTGTTCGGGGTCCGGTTCATGGCGGCGTGATCCGATGGCAAAGTGGCGTCTGACCCCCGAAACCCTCGCGCATTGCCATGCCATGCAAAGCGAAGCGCTTGCCGCCGCCGCCGCTTTCGTCCGCCCTGGCGGCCGTTTGATCTATGCGACATGCTCGATCCTGCCTTCCGAAAACGGCGTTCAGGCATCCGGCTTCCTCTCCCGCAATGACGGCTTTCGCAGCGATGGCACCCTCACACGCCACACCGCCCGCGACGGGGGAGACGGATTTTTTGCGGCCTGCTTTGTCCGTGTATCTGCGCAATTAAGTTGAGGTTAGGACCGCGTTAACGCATGGTAATACAGTGTTCGCGCAACGCACGGGGTATCTGCTCCAAAATCGAGGGCAAAAATGAAAACGGCGATCTTGCTAGGTCTGGCCACGGTGATGGCTGTTTGTATCGGCGTGGAGGTGGATGGCGCGTCTTTCGCGGCTATCGCGCTGTTCAACCGCAAAGGCAGGGATGGCGGTTATGACGGGCCGGAGCCGGATTTCTCGCTGCTCGAAAACGTCCCGCGCCCGTATTTCCTGACCGACGCTTTCGGCGTCATCCTCGAACATAACGACGCGGCCCTTGCCCTGGCGAATTCGATGGGGACGCGCATTTCTCGCGGAACCAAGATCCGTTCGGTTTTCGGCGGTCAGACCAATGCCGATGCCCTGATTTACAAAAGCCTCCGCCGCGCCTCCAGCGATGGTGCGAGCGCTGATACAATCGAATTGACGCATCTGAGTGCGGTATGCGAGGCCGAGGTCGAAATCGCGCGACAGGCGAACCCGCGTTATTATCTGTGGTCGATCAAAATCCATGAGGCCGCAGTCGAAGACATCGTCGAACCTCAGATTCCGACCGACATCGAAAACGCGCCAATCGGATATTTCAGTGCGACCCGCGATGGTAAGATCACCGAGATAAACGCCCATATGCGCAAGCTGGCGGGCCTGCCGGACGATATTGCAGATTCGGACCTGCCGAAAGTCGCGGACCTGTTCGGCCCGGATGCCCGAAAACTCTCCCCCAACATCGTTTCGGCGGAAGAAAAAGTCGAAGTGACCTTGCAGCTAAACCACGCCAATGGCGAGCAAGTGCCGGTTCGTGTGATGCAGCGTATCCTCACCGAGGATGCGTTTGAGGGCGTGACACAGGCATTTGTCACCCGTCTGCCGCGACAAGGCTTTCAGGCCAGCAGCGACGATGCCAAACGCCTCGTGCGCCTGCTGGACGATGCCCCGGTCGCCTTGGCCGTTACCGATGCTGACGGCTTGGTCCTGGAGGCCAATGACCGCCTCGCCACCATGTCCGGCGGTGCTGCGCGCGTCGGTGCGGAAATCGCTCTCGCTGTTCGCCTCGATGACCGCCCTGACGTGGTCGAGCGTTTGCGCAATGTCGCTGCGGGCGCCGCGCCCGACAGTCCGCTCGACATCAAGCTGACGGGTGAGGCGGGCAAGGAGCATGAAGCCCAGTTTCACGCGCATAAGATCGACACCGAAGCGGGGGAGTTGTTGCTCGCCTATGTCATGGATGTCAGCGCCGAGAAAGTGATCGAGCGTCAGCTCGCTCAAGCCGATAAAATGCAGTCCGTCGGCAAACTTGCCGGTGGTATCGCACACGACGTGAACAACGTGCTGACCGCGATCAGGGGCCATTGCGACCTCTTGATGCTGCGCCACCACGAGGGCGATCCGGACTTCGATCACCTGAACCAAATTCGCGGCCAGACAGAGCGCGCCGCGACGGTTATCAGCCAGCTGCTCGCCTTCTCCCGCCGCCAAACATTGCGCAGGCAAGTGACGCAACTTGCTGAAACGTTGGACGAAATGCGTCTGATGCTCAATCCGTTGATTACCGAGCGCATTACCTTCCGCTCGCGTCATGCCCGCGACCTCGGCTATGTCAGGATTGACCGCAGCGAGTTTCAGCGCGTGATTATGAATCTGGCCGTCAACGCCTGTGACGCGATGGAAAGCGGCGGCTCGCTGTTGGTGACAACCAAGAACATCGACCCCGCGCAAGCCTCTGAATACAAACACGAACCGCTCCCTCCCGCACACTATGTGCTGGTTGAGGTCGCCGATACGGGCGGCGGCATCTCCGCCAGCGATATGGAGAGCATCTTCGAGCCGTTCTTCACCACCAAAGGGACCGGTAAAGGCACGGGCTTGGGGCTGTCCACCGTCTACGGCATTATCAAACAGATGGAAGGCTTCATCTTCTGTGAAAGTGAAGTGGGCAAAGGGACGGTCTTCCGCGTCTTCCTGCCCCGTTATTTCGGCGCGTTGGATGTCGATCAGACACCGGAGCTGGAAAAACGCGAAATCCCCCGCGATCTCAGCGGCACGGGCCATGTTCTTCTGGTCGAGGACGAGGATTCCGTCCGCAGTTTCGCCGTGCGCGCCCTCCAACTGCGCGGCTATCAGGTTACGGCGGCCTCCGGCGGCGGGGAAGCGGTCGAGATCGTGAAAGAAGACCCCGAAGCCATCGATCTGATCGTTTCAGACGTGGTCATGCCGGAAATGACCGGACCGGAGATGATGCGCGAAGTGAAGAAAATCCGCCCCAACATGGGCTTCATTTTCATATCAGGTTACGCCGAAGACGCCTTCCGCGAGGAGATGATGGACGACGAGGAATTCCACTTCCTCGCAAAACCGTTTTCGCTCAAAGACTTGGCGATAAAGGTTAAACAGGCATTTCAAGCCGAAGACTGACACAACACCCCTTGCGGCGTACCCCCTTGCGCGCCTATTGTGCAGCGCAAACGAACCTTAGCGACGGGGACCGCATATGACTGCCAAGAGTGATTTGGACGGCTGGAAAACACAGGCGCAAAAAGAACTCAAGGATCGTCCGCTCGACGATCTGACATGGCAGACGCCTGAGGGCATCGCCGTCAAACCTCTCTACCGTGCCGAAGATGTCGGCGACGGCGCGCATCTGCACTCCATGCCCGGTCAGCCGCCTTACCTGCGCGGCCCCAAGGCGACCATGTACGCCGGCCGCCCTTGGACCATCCGCCAATATGCGGGGTTTTCCACCGCTGAAGAGTCCAACGCCTTCTACCGCAAAGCTCTCGAAAGCGGCCAGCGCGGCCTCTCGGTCGCCTTCGATCTCGCCACGCATCGCGGCTATGACAGCGATCACCCCCGCGTGATCGGCGATGTCGGCAAAGCGGGCGTCGCGATTGATTCCGTCGAGGATATGAAAATCCTGTTTGACGGCATCCCGCTCGACCAGATGTCCGTCTCCATGACCATGAACGGCGCGGTCATCCCCGTTCTCGCCAACTTTATCGTCGCGGGCGAGGAGCAAGGCGTTGATAAGTCAAAGCTTTCCGGCACAATTCAGAATGACATCCTCAAAGAGTTCATGGTCCGCAACACCTATATCTATCCGCCGGAGGCATCGATGCGGATTGTTGCGGACATCATCAGCTACACCGCTGAAAACATGCCCAAATACAACTCGATCTCGATTTCCGGCTATCACATGCAGGAGGCGGGCGCGAACCTTGTGCAGGAGCTTGCCTTCACCATTGCCGACGGCCGCGAATACGTGCGCACCGCCCTCGCGAACGGCATGGATGTTGACGCCTTCGCCCCCCGCCTGTCGTTCTTCTTCGCCATCGGTATGAATTTCTTCATGGAGGCCGCGAAACTCCGCGCCGCACGGGTGCTGTGGGCCAAGGTGATGGAGGAGTTCAACCCGCAAAAACCGCAATCCTCCATGCTCCGCACCCATTGCCAAACCAGCGGCGTTTCCCTTCAGGAACAAGACCCTTACAACAACATTGTTCGCACTGCGTATGAAGCGATGGCGGCGGTTTTGGGTGGCACACAATCGCTGCATACCAACAGCTTTGACGAGGCGATGGCCCTGCCCACCGAATTCTCCTCCCGCATCGCACGCAACACCCAGCTGATCCTCCAGCATGAAACCGGCGTTGCTAATGTCGTCGATCCCCTCGCGGGCAGCTACTATGTTGAAAGCCTTACGCAAAACCTGATCGATGAAGCGTGGAAGCTGATGGAGGAGGTCGAGGAGCTGGGCGGCATGACCAAAGCGGTCGCCTCCGGTATGCCGAAACTGCGTATCGAGGAGGCGGCGGCACGGCGTCAGGCGGCGGTTGATAAGGGCGAGGAAGTGATCGTCGGCGTCAATAAATTTAAACCCTCCAAGGCCGACCACGTCGATATTCGTGACATCGACAACGTCGAGGTCCGCGTGTCACAGGTTGCCCGTCTCGCCAAAATCCGCGCCTCCCGCGATCAGGCCGCCTGCGATGCGGCGCTTGAGAATGTGACGCAA
>CALDZQ010000016.1 GCA_937944035.1 uncultured Neomegalonema sp.
TGCGCGCCAGCACAACATCCCCGACCCCCTCAATCAGCGCCGCCATATCCAGCGCGATCTTCCCCTTCTCACCGTCCGGTCCCTTGCCGACCTCCTTGAAGTGCAGCTTACGGATCACCCCCGCACCGCCCAAGCTGACCAGCGCCTTGCGCATATCCAGCCGCAGCGCATAATCCCCGTGCTCCAGCGCCGGATCGCTGAAATCCCTGCCCCGGCACGTCCCCGGATAAACCGCCGCCGCCATCCCTTCCTGAGGGGCCGACATCGCGGCGGTGATCTGTTTGCGGGTGCAGGTGCAGGGATACAATAACCCGCGCTGCTTGAACTGTTCGATCACCGCCGCATACGCCGCAAACCGTTCCGACTGGCGCAGCACAGGTGTCTCCCACTCGATCCCCAACCACGCCAGATCGTCATAGATGCCCTGCTCGAACTCAGCACGGCTGCGCGTGGTGTCTATATCCTCAATCCGCAGCAAAAACCGTCCCTTGGCTTTGCGCGCCGCGTCACAGGCCAGCAATGCCGAATAGGCATGACCCAGATGCAAGGCTCCGGTAGGGCTGGGGGCGAAACGTTCGATGATGCTGCTCATCGGGCGAGAGTAATCACAGCACGGAGCGCGCGCCATGCGAATTATCGACACGATGGATGATATTCGCGAGGGCGTCGCGGGCCTCATCGTGTTGGAGCCGCGTTTTGCCGACGCGATTGCGCTGGCGGGCGAGCCACCCTTGCGGCGGCGGCCTTCGGGGTTTGCCGAATTGCTGCGTATTCTGGTCGGCCAGCAGGTTTCGGTCGCCGCAGCCGATGGAATCTGGCGGCGGGTGGAGGGGGGCGGCGCAACCACCCCCGCCGCGATCCTGTCGATGAGTGATGAAAACCTGCGCGCGCTGGGCCTTTCGCGCCCGAAAGCCCGCTATTTCAAGACCACCGCCGCCGCCGTGACAGACGGTGCGCTGTGCCTTGATACCTGCGGAACCGCGCCCGTGGACGAGGCCACCGCCATGCTCACCGCCGTCACGGGGGTCGGGCCGTGGACAGCGGAGATTTATCTGATGTTCTGCGTCGGCCACGCCGATGTTTTCGCCCCGAAAGACCTCGCCCTGCAAGAGGCAGCGCGTATCCTGTTCGACCTGCCTGAGCGCCCCACCGACAAACAACTCGCCGTGATGGCGCAGGCTTGGTCGCCGTGGCGGGCGATTGCCGCGCGCATCCTCTTCACCTATTACCACGCCGCCAAAGGCCGCGAGGGCGTGACAGGGTGATCCGATCTCTTTAAGACACCCTCAAAATGCGATCTGAGGAGACTGACATGAGCGTTCTTGAAGGCCCACGGGTCAAAGCGAAATCCGGTACGGCTAAAAATCTGGTGATTTTCCTGCACGGCTACGGGGCCGACGGGAATGACCTGATCGGCCTTGCCCAGCCGCTTGGCGGCGCGATGCCTGATACCGAGTTCGTCTCTCCCAATGCGCCCGAAAGATGCGCAGCGACCCCGATGGGGCGGCAATGGTTCCCGATCACCTATATCGACGGCTCCTCCGAGGAGGAGATGATGGCCGGATTCGCCCGCGCCCAAATCGCGCTCAACGCCTTTCTTGATGCTGAAATCGAGCGTTCGGGATTGCCCGCCGACAAAATTGCGCTGGTCGGATTTTCCCAAGGCACGATGATGTCCCTCCATGTCGGCCCCCGCCGCGAGGCCCAGTTCGGCGGCATCGTCGGGTTTTCGGGCCGCTTGCTTACCCCCGAAACCCTCGACGCCGAAATCCGCAGCAAGCCGCCGGTTTTGCTGGTGCATGGCGAAGCCGACGCCGTTGTCCCGTTTGATTCGATGGAACAGGCCGAAAAAGGGCTAAGCGCGGCGGGGGTGGCGGTGACGACACTGGCCCGTCCGGGGCTTGGCCACGGGATCGACGAGCGGGGTTTGGTCGCGGCGGTTGAGTTCCTGAACGTCCGGTTGGGGTGAACAGCGGTCTTGGGCGATTGATAGACAATCCGCACACCAACAGGCCCGCCGGACCCTGTCCGGCGGTCACACTTTCCATCAATTTCACCCTGTATCCGGCGGGTCATGCAGTGCGTACAGCGCCAGCGCATGACAATCTTTGAGCACAAAATCCACCGGATGCTGTCCCCGATCCCTGTGACCGGGCGGTTTTCCGGGCCGGATCGGGGCGATATATTTGCCCGTTTCAGAGCGCCCCGCCTCACGCTTCGCCTCCCACCGCGCCAGCCTACGCGCCTGTTTCGGCACATCACCCAACGCGGCTTGCAAAGCCGATAACCGCCGCATCAACTGCGCCGGACTCACCTCATCATCGGGTGAGGAGATCACAACAGGCTCAAAAATCTCAACATCGTCGAAAAACCGGATATTCGGCTCCGGTTTGCGTCCCCGCCAGGCCGAACGCGGTTTAAACGATTTGCGCGCATCGAACAGCGCAAATGCGGGTACAGACGCCCCCGTTCCACGGGAAAAACCGCCCGCACTAACAGGTCCGCCGCGCGATACACGCGTCCGCGCCTCAATCTTGAGAACCAGCTTCACCACCACGACTAACCGCCGGAACGCAGCCTCAGCAGGCCGTAAAACCCGCCAAATCCCCGTCCGCACATGCCTCGGCATAACCTGCCCGCCACCCGCCATAAGCAGCAGTGCGGCAACCATCCGCAGCAATGCGTCGCGGTGGCGGTCTATGGCAAGTGTCCAGTCCATACGGTGCTAAATGAGTCCTTATCCGATACCAAGTCGGCACCAAATAGAACTATTAAGGAACAAATGTCAAGCGCGCGTTGAAAATCACTCAACTGCCTGCTTGAGGCATTCACGCTTGCCTCTCTCTCCCGATGAAATACAAGGCATTTATCCTGCGCTACGCATCAGGTTTCTTTCAAGCGATGCCTGTACTCCCGTCCCTCGTGATCGCCACGAAACGGAGCGCAATATATGGTGATTGACCACTCCTGATTCACCATATAGCTTCCTGCGTGGCGGATGGAGGATTTAGGATGGCGGCAGTCGAAAGTACGTTGAACGGGTTGATAGAGCATGTGCAAAACCGCACGGCTTTTCGCGATCACCCCGCCCTCATTCTCAACGCTGATTACCGTCCTTTGTCCTACTTTCCGCTCTCCACGTGGCCGTGGCAGGATGCGGTCAAGGCCGTGTTCATGGACCGTGTGAATATCGTTTCCGAATACGAGACCGAGGTTCACAGCCCCAGCTTTTCAATGCGTCTGCCCAGCGTTGTCTCGCTGCGCGATTATGTGCAGCCCGCGCGCTATCCGGCTTTCACGCGCTTTAACCTGTTCCTGCGGGACGAATTCACCTGCCAATATTGCGGCACACAAGGCGATTTGACCTTCGATCACGTCATTCCCCGTTCCAAGGGCGGGCGCACGACGTGGGAGAATGTTGTCGCCGCATGTTCGTCATGCAATTTGCGTAAAGCGAACCTCAGCATCGCGAATGCCAACATGAACCTGCGCCGCAAAGCCTACAAACCCACGGCGATGCAGTTGCAGAATGTCGGGCGCAAATTTCCGCCGAACCATCTGCATCAAAGCTGGCTTGATTATCTGTATTGGGACACAGAACTCGACGCCTGACAGCAAGGCGGTGAATCAGGTGAAAATCGCGGGGTATTTCAAGCGAAGTGTCTCCACTTCGCTTGAAACCGCTTTATCGTGACCACCAGCCGCTGCGCTTGGGGCGTGGCGGTTCGTCGGCCTTCACCGGCATTTGCGGCGTTTCTTCAGCGTGTGGTTCTTCAAACCCTTCAGGGGCGAAAGAACCTGTTTCGATCACTTCCTCCACTTCCGGCGAGGCGGCTTCTTGCACCGGCTCAGGGTCTGTTGCGGGAATATTTTCCGCCGGAACCTCCACGGGCGCGGCTTCGATCACTTCCGGCTCAGGTTTCGCCTTCTGCGGCTTTTTACGCGCCGGAGCGGGTGTGATTTCGATCTTGTCATCGCTATCGCGGAAAACCTCCGGCAGGGCGCGGTCGAGCGCGTCGCGTCCGGTCAGCATGGCAAACGCGGCGGCCTCGCCGAATTCGCGCTGTGGTGCTTCGTTGGTGCGGCGACGGCCACGGCCCCCGCGACGGGAACG
>CALDZQ010000017.1 GCA_937944035.1 uncultured Neomegalonema sp.
GCGGAGGCCATCGCCGCCCACCTCACCGCAGGCCGTGACGTGGTCGTATTGTGCGAGGGCGATCCGTTCTTCTACGGCAGCTTCATGTACCTGTTCGCGCGCCTCTCTGCCGATTACCCGTGCGAGATCGTCCCCGGCGTGTCGTCTCTGGCGGCCTGTTCGGCGGCGCTGGCCCGCCCGCTGACCGCGCGCAATGATGTGCTGACCGTCATCCCCGGCCCGCTGGATGACGCCGCGATGCGCAGCAAGATCGAGGCTGCGGAGGCGATTGCAATTATGAAAGTCGGCCGCCACCTCCCCCGCATCCGCGCGCTGCTGGAGGCGATGGACCTGACGGCGAGGGCCGGATATGTGGAGCGCGCCTCATTGGCGGAGCAAGTCGTGCTGCCGCTGGCGGATGCGCCCGAAGATGCCCCGTATTTTTCTATGATACTGATTTATAAAGGCGATGACCCGTGGCTGACCCAGTAATTCTCTGCCTCTCCCGCTCCGGTGAAGCCACCGCGCACCGCATTGCCGCCGCTCTGGGCGCGCAAGTGCATGGCCGTGAGGGCCGTGTCGCAAAGGCTGATGCGTTCTTCCCCGATGCGCTGGAGCATACCCGCGCGCTCTTCGCCGCGCGCGTGCCGGTCATCGGCGTTTGTGCCGCCGGAATCCTCATCCGCGCCGTCGCCCCGTTGCTCAACGACAAGCGCCTTGAGCCGCCCGTGGTGGCTGTTCCCGATGACGGCTCGACGGTGATCCCTCTGCTGGGCGGCCATCGCGGCGCAAACCGTCTGGCAAAGCGCATTGCGGAGGCGTTGGAGTCTCACGCGGCCGTCACCACAGCCGGAGACGTGGCACTGGGCATCGCGCTGGACGAGCCGCCCTTGGGATGGCGCTTGGCCAATCCGCAGGATGCGAAAGACTTCATGGCGCGTATGCTGTCAGGTGAAGGTGTTCGTCTTACCGGAGAATGCGCGGGGGATAGTGAGTGGTTGGACGCCTTGCCCGCCGAAAATGTGGTCGACTTAAAGGCGTGCGCAACGACAAAGCCTGAGATGGGTGGTCCGGAAAAGCTGGTGTTCCATCCGCAAACCCACATCCTCGGCGTCGGCTGCGCCCGCCACTGCGCGCCCGAAGAAGTCATCGCACTGGCCGAAAAGGCGCTGGCGGACGCGAATATTGCCAAAGGCGCGATTGCCTGCGTCACCTCGATAGACCTCAAAGCCGACGAAGTCGCCGTCAACGCTGTGGCCGATCATTTCGGCGTCCCCGCCCGTTTCTTCGACGCCGCCACGCTGGAGGCTGAAGCCCCCCGTCTCGCCACCCCGTCCGAAGTCGTCTTCGCCGAAGTCGGCTGTCACGGCGTCTCTGAGGGAGCCGCACTGGCCGCTGCCGGACCCGACGCCACGCTCGTCGTGACCAAGCAAAAAACCGCTAACGCCACCGTCGCCATCGCCCGTGCGCCGGAACCGATCACCGACCTCAAAGGCCGTAAGCGGGGCCGGGTCTCGCTCATCGGCATTGGCCCCGGCAAAGCCGAATGGCGCACCCCGCAGGCCTCGCGTCTGGTGGCGGAGGCTGAAGAACTCATCGGCTACGGCCTCTATATCGACCTGCTCGGCCCCCTCGCACACGGCAAACCGCGCCATGATTTCCCGCTTGGCGGCGAGGAAGAACGCTGTCGTTTTGCCTTGGAACGCGCCGGAGAGGGCCGCGATGTGGCGATCATCTGTTCCGGCGATGCGGGCATTTACGCGATGGGCGCGCTGGTGTTCGAGCTGCTGGACCGGGGCGACCTGTCCGACGCCGCTAGCCGTGTCGAAGTGAACTCCGCCCCCGGCGTCTCGGCCCTGCAAGGGGCGGCGGCCAAGGCGGGCGCACCGTTGGGCCATGATTTCTGCGCGATTTCACTGTCCGACCTGCTCACCCCGCGCGAAGACATCATCCGCCGGATCAAAGCGGCGGCAGAGGGTGATTTCGTCATCGCCTTCTACAACCCCGTCTCCAAACGCCGCCGCACTTTGCTGGCCGAGGCTCGCGACATGCTGCTCGAACACCGCCCCGCCGATACACCCGTCCTGCTGGCCTCATCGCTGGGCAGGCCGGAGGAAAAACTGGTCTACCGCGACCTTGCCAAGCTGGAAGTCGATGAGGTGGATATGCTGACCGTCGTCCTGATCGGCTCCAGCCAATCGCGGCTCACCGCAGCGAGTCAGATGTATACGCCGCGCGGCTATGCGAAGAAGATGGAAGCAAAAATATGTCAATAATTTCAAATGGTCTAAATTTCTTCAAAGAGCATAAGGATGCATTTATTGCTATTGGTGTTTTTATATCGGCTCTCGTATCTTTGTTTGCCGCCTATTTGGTATCTCGCGCACAGCGCAAAAATGTTGTTGGTCAGCTTCGCGCTCAATGGGTTGAGGATTTGCGTCAAGATGTAGCGGAGTATATTTATACTGCTGTTCGTATTATTGCTGATCCGGAAGAAAAAGAAGCTAAAGAAAGTTATAATAAATTATATAATAAAATTCGTTTGAGGCTGAATGAAAACGAAAAAAATCATGAAAAAATAGTTTCGAAAATGAGTGAAATTGGTATCGCTATAGAAGAGAAGCACAGCCCGGATAACTTGAAGTCGCTCACAGACTGTTTGAGAAAAGATACTCAAGTGGTTTTGCGCGAAGAGTGGAAACGTGCTGCTAAGGGTAAGATTTAATGACCGTCCATTTCATCGGCGCCGGACCCGGCGATCCTGACCTCATCACCGTGAAGGCGCTGCGCCTGATCCAGTCTTGCCCCGTCTGCCTCTACGCGGGCAGCCTTGTCCCTGAAGCCATCGTCGAATCCGCCCCCAA
>CALDZQ010000018.1 GCA_937944035.1 uncultured Neomegalonema sp.
TGGTCAGCTTGGGCGGTGCGGGGGTGATCCGTAAGCTGCACTTCAAGGAGGTCGGCAAGGGACCGGACGGTGAGAAGGGGAAGATCGCGCTGGATATGGCGGCGCTGATTGAGGGGGTCGGGGATGTTGTGCTGGCGCGCAAGGACAGTCCGGCGAGTTATCATCTGTCGGTGGTGCTCGACGATGCGTTTCAGCAGGTCAGCCATGTGACGCGGGGCGAGGATTTGTTTGAGGCGACGCCGATCCACCGCGTCTTGCAAGCGCTGACGGGCAGGCCCACGCCGATCTATCGGCATCACAGATTGATCCGCGATGATGAGGGCAAACGTCTTGCCAAGCGCGATGATGCGCGGGCGCTGGCGACCTTGCGCAACGACGGCGCAACGCCTGAAGAAGTGCGTGAGATGGTCGGGTTGCGGTGATGCGCTGGCCCTGCCTGAACATTGGCGAGAAAGAAGGCGCGACGCTGGCGAGCCTTTATGCCGGGATCATCTTCGGCATCTTCTGGATACCGCTGCGCGCGCTGGACGAAGCCGGATTTCACGGCCCTTGGGCGGCGATGGTATACAGCGCCCTGCCCGCTTTGCTGGTATCGCCGATTTATTGGCTGCGCCGCGACGAGCTGCGGATGGCCAACTGGAAGCCGTTGATGGGCGGTGTTCTGGGCGGCGTGGCGATGGCGCTGTATTCGCTATCCTTTCTATACACTGAAGTGATGCGCGCGGTCCTGTTGTTTTACATGATGCCGATCTGGGGCTTTATGCTGGGGCGTATCGTACTGAATGATCCGATTACACCGCCCCGCTGGCTGGCGATCGGGTTCGGGTTTTTGGGCATGGGGATCATTCTGGGCACGGAAGCCGGCTTGCCCTTGCCGAAGAATGCCGGAGACTGGATGGCGCTGGGGTCGGGCATCACCTTCGCCTTTGCCGCGATCATGATGCTGGTTGATGAGAAGGTCAGCGTTTGGACTCACGGGGCGAATTTCTTTGCCGTCTCGGCCTTGATAAGCGGCATTGCGGGGTTTTTGATGATCGGCAGCATCGGCGCGCCGGACTGGGGTGCGCTGGGGAGTGTGCTGGTCTGGCTGATACCGGTCGCGCTGCTGGTGACTGTTCCGGGCGGGTTTGCGACGCTGTACGGGCCGACGAAGTTGAATCCCGGTGTGGTATCGCTGTTGTTTATGCTGGAGATCGGCGTCGCGGCGATTACGGCGACGATCCTGACCGATGAGCCTTTCGGAGCGCGCCATGCGCTCGGCGTCTTGCTGATTACCTGCGCCGGATTGTTTGAACCCGCCCGTGATTTTCTGCGCGTCAGAGTGCAAAAAACCGCGCGCACTCTTCCCGACAGCTGACCCGCGTGGCACAAGAGCGAAGCTTTATTGAATTGGATGTCCCGATGTTGACCTTACCCGCCCTCGATCTGCAATTCGCCCGCACACAATTCCCCGCTTTCAGCGAGCCGGATCTGGCGAACTGGGTGCATTTTGAGAATGCGGGCGGCTCTTACCCCGCCGGGCATACGATTGACGCGCTGACGCGGTTTTATACGAAGATGAAGGTCCAGCCCTACGGCCTCGCCGGACCGACCGCTGCCGCAGGCAATGCGATGGACCGCTCCCGCAACCGCTGGGCCGAGGCGCTGAATGTGACGCCGGACGAAGTGCAGTTCGGGCCGTCCACCTCGCAAAATGTGTACGTGCTGGCGCAGGCTTTCGGGGCGATCCTTGAGGCGGGGGACGAGGTGATCGTCACCGAGCAGGATCACGAGGCCAATTCCGGCGCGTGGCGGCGGATGGCCGAAGCGTGCGGAGCGGTGCTGCGGGATTGGAAAGTGGACCCCGTCACGGGTTGCCTCAACCCTGCGGATTTTGATGCGCTGCTGTCGGAGAAGACGAAGCTGGTGTGCTTTCCGCATTGCTCGAACATCGCCGCCGAACGCAATCCTGTGGCCGAACTTTGCGCGAAAGCCCATTCGGTGGGCGCGTATGCCGTGGTGGACGGGGTATCCTGGGCGCCGCATGAGATTTGCGATGTCGATGCGCTGGGGGCGGATGTTTATATGTTCAGCCTCTACAAGGTCTACGGCGTCCATCAGGGCTTGATGACAGTGCGCAAACCGTTGCTGGAGCGATTGCCGAACCAAGGCCATTTTTTCAATGCCGGATATGCGAACAAGCGGCTGGTTCCGGCGGGGCCGGATCACGCGCAAGTCGGTGCGAGCGGGGGGACGTTGGACTATATCGACGCCCTCGCCGAACATCACGGGATTGCCGCCAATGATCTGGGCAGCCGGACGCGGGCGGTCAGTGCGATGTGGCGGGCGACAGAGATTGCCGTCGCCGAACCGCTGCTCAATTTCCTGCACCGGCATCCGCGCGTCCGGCTGATCGGCCCTGTCAAAAGCACCGCCGACCGCGCCCCGACGGTCGCCTTCCTGCCGGAAAAACTGTCGCCCCAAGCGATGGAGCAAGCTCTTGCGGAACGCGGCTTTATCGCCGGGGCCAGCCATTTCTATGCCTACCGCCTGATCGAAGCGCTGGGAATCAGCACGGATACGGGGGTTTTGCGGGTATCGATGACCCATTACACCAGCGGGTACGATGTCTCTGCCCTGATCGAAGCGCTGGAAGATTTGTTGTGAGCGTAGCGGGATGAGGATCGTCGGTGGCGCATTAAAGGGGCGCAAAATTGAGGCTCCGGCGACGGATGGCGGGGCCGCACGGCTGCGGCCGACCAGCGACCGGATGCGGGAATCGCTGTTTAATATCCTGGAGCATGGTGATTACACGCCGCTTGATGGCGCGCGGGTGCTGGATATTTTCGCCGGAACCGGTGCGCTTGGGTTGGAAGCGCTGTCACGCGGCGCAGGGCGGGCGACCTTTATCGATGACGGGGCCGAGGCGCGGGCGCTGATCCGCACCAATATCGACGCGCTCGGCGTGATCGGGCAAACAAAGCTGTTCCGCCGTGACGGGACAAAGTTAGGGGAAAACCGTGACGGGCCTTACGATCTGATTTTCCTCGATGCGCCCTACAATAAAGGCATGACATTGCCCGCTTTGCAGGCGGCGCATAAAGGCGGATGGATCGCAGAGGACGCGACTCTCGTGGTCGAGACGGCCGCCGACGAGGCACTCGAAACGCCCGGTTTTCTGGACCTCGCCGATCAGCGGACCTACGGCGCGGGGCAGATCCGCATTTTTAGCGCCAAAGGCTGATCCCGCACCAGGGCGATCTCTTGAAAGCGGGAGCCAATCTATCAGCGTCATTGTCTGGCTTGTCCCACGCGTGTCCGGCAGTATGCCGATGTTATAAAGCCTTGTCTTACCGCGACTTGATCGCGGTATCCATTGGTCCACACGCCTTGCACGATGGACCCCGCGAACAAGTCGCGGGGTGACTTTCGGTTTGAAATTAATATTTTTCAGTAAATGTGAAGCGCCAGCTTCATATGAAGCATTTTCCGAAAATAGTGACCAAGCACCTAAAAAGTAAAAACTGCCGGACACTCTTGGGCTTGTCCCGACAATCCGGAGGTGTAATTGGATAGGTTGTGCTGTTCCGGATCGTCGGAACAAGTCCAACGATGACCATTTCCAATCTGTAAAACGACTTCACAGCAGTAATTTAAACAGTTTGGCCTTTTAAGCGATTCCTGTGGATCCCGCGCGAAAGACTTGCCAAAGGCGGCGTTTCGGGTGACGTTGGCGACTTGGAAATCCACTGCAAGGCCCGCCATGTGTGAAATTTTTGCCGGACAAAACCCTGCCGATTACGCCGGAGTGACCCGCTCGGTGCGGCTGAACGGCCTCTCAACCAGCCTGCGGTTAGAGGCGCGCTATTGGCGGATGGTTGATGAGATCGCCCAATCGCAAGGCATGGCAACCCCGAAATTCCTGTCAACTCTCTATGACGAAGTCCTTGAATTGCATGGTGAAGTCCGCAATTTCGCCTCGCTGCTGCGCACGGCCTGTCTGGTCCACATGGAGAGTAAAATCAAACACCCCGAACCGGCGTAGTATCCACCTACCACCACAGCGGGGAAATTCTCCGGTAGGATTGGAAGAAGATTACCAACGAGGCTCAAAAACATGGCGAAAATGATTCACTCGATGATCCGGGTGCTGAACGAAGAAAAATCGGTAGCCTTTTACAAAGCGGCTTTTGGTCTGGAAGTCGCTGACCGTTTGGATTTCGACACTTTCACACTGATCTATCTCAGCAATTCCGAGACCGGGTTCGAGTTGGAATTGACCGTCAATAAAGGCCAACAGGAAGCCTACGATCCGGGCAACGGCTATGGCCATCTGGCGGTCAGCGTTGAGGCGGTAGAGCCGCTGCACAAGCGGTTGACCGACGCGGGTTACGCACCGCGTAAGATCGTTGATTTCTCGCCCGGCGGCGAGTTGTTGGCACGGTTTTTCTTTATCGCCGATCCGGACGGCTACGAGATCGAGGTTCTCGAACGCGGGGGCCGCTTCAAATAACATCACTGAAATCAGGGCGGCAAAGATCGCCTGATAGTCTAAAAACGGGAGGAAACTTCGATGAAAATCGATACGCTAAATCAGGGGGTCAATCGACGCGACTTCCTTGCCGCCAGCGGCAAAACCGCTCTTGGTGCGGCGATGGTGGTGGGTGCGGGCACATTGCTCGTGCCATCACAAGGCTGGGGCATGGAGCTGAAATCGCTCAAGCCTGAAACGATGGCGACCATGATCCAGATGGCCCGCGATATTTATCCGCATGACCGCGTGGCCGATAAATACTACGCCAAAGCCATGCGCGCCCATGATGACGCGGGTGCGGGCGATGCCGACAAGCTGGCAATGCTGGAGGACGGTGTCGCCGAACTCAATGCCCGCGCCGGAAAGGCCGCTGAGGAGAAGGGTTACGCCTCCGGCGGTTATCTCGATCTCGGCTGGGAAGCGGATCGTGTCGCCATCCTGCGCGACATTGAGGACAGCGGGTTTTTCCAAGCCATGCGCGGGTCTCTCGTAGTCGGTCTTTACAATCAAAAAGCGATCTGGCCGTTGTTCGGCTACGAAGGTGCGTCCGCTCAACTGGGTGGATACATCGAGCGCGGTTTTGATGACATTGACTGGGTATAGGGAGGATTAATCATGGCAGCACCATATGATCTGAACGACGACTCCGTCGTCGTCATAATCGGCTCCGGCGCGGGCGGTGGCACGCTTGGCAATGAACTGGCGCAAAAAGGTATCGATACCGTCATTCTTGAAGCGGGCGCGCGGCACGAAGCCGAAGACTTTATCAACGATGAATGGGACAGCTTCGGCCAGCTCGCATGGCTTGATAAGCGCACCACTTCAGGCGATTGGCGGGTGGCGAAGGACTTCTCCGGTCTGCCCGCATGGATCGTGAAAGCCGTCGGCGGCTCGACCACGCACTGGGCGGGCGCAAGCTTGCGTTTCCAGGAGCATGAGTGGCGCGCGAAAACGCATTACGGCGATGTCGAAGGCGCAAACCTGCTGGATTGGCCGATTACCGCTGAGGACATGGCCCCTTACTATGCCAAGGCCGAGGACAAGATGGGTGTCACCAACACCCACGGCATCCCGCCCCTTCCGGGCAATAACAACTTCAAAGTCATGGAAGCGGGCGCGAAAAAGCTGGGCTACAAGCGTGTTCACACCGGGAACATGGCGATCAATAGCCAGGACCGTGACGGGCGCACGCATTGCCAGCAATCCGGCTTTTGCTTCCAGGGCTGTAAATTCTCCGCCAAATGGTCGACGCTTTACACGGAGATTCCGAAGGGCGAGGAAACCGGCAAACTCGAAGTCCGCGCCAAGTCTCATGTGCTGCAAATCCAGCATGGCGATGACGGCAAGGTCACGGGCGTTCTCTACGCGGATGCCGACGGCAACCAGCATGTCCAAAAGGCGCGCATTGTAGCGGTCGCAGGCAACTCGATCGAAAGCCCCCGTCTGCTGCTGAACTCAGAAACCAGCATGTTTAAAGATGGTCTGGCCAACTCGTCCGGCATGGTCGGCAAAAACTACATGCGCCACATGACGGCGTCGGTTTATGCCAGCTTTGACAAGCCCGTGAACTTCTATCGCGGCACGACGATGGCGGGGATCATTCAGGACGAGTCGATCCACGATCCATCGCGTGGTTTTGTTGGCGGCTACGAGATGGAAACGCTGGCGCTGGGCGTGCCGTTCATGGCGGCGTTCCTCAATCCGGGCGGCTGGGGCCGTGAGTTTGCGGCGGCAATGGACGCTTACGATCACATGGCTGGCATGTGGATCGTCGGTGAGGACATGCCTCAGGAAACCAACGCCATCACCTTGTCGGACGAGAAAGACCAGTACGGCCTGGCCGCACCGAACGTGCATTTCTCGGATCACGCCAACGACGTCGCCATGCGTAACCACGCTTGGAAGCAGGGCATGGCAGTCTACGATGCGGTGGGCGCAACGCATACCCATCCGACCCCGCCATATCCTTCAACCCATAACCTCGGAACCAACCGCATGTCAGTGGATGCCAAGGATGGCGTTGTCAACAAATGGGGTCAAACCCATGATATTGCTAACCTTTTCATCTCGGACGGGTCGCAGTTCACAACAGGGGCGGCTGAAAACCCGACCCTTACGATTGTCAGCCTCGCCATCCGGCAAGCTGACTACATTGCGGAACAGATGACGCAAAAGAACATCTGATCGTAAATCCGGGTCCGGGGAGGACCGATTCTACAAAAGGGCGCATCAAAAGATGCGTCCTTTTTCATGCGCGCGGCATATGCGATAAAGGGACATGACGCTTACCCAACTCCGCTATCTGGTTGCCCTCGCCGATCACCGTCACTTCGGGAAAGCGGCGGATTCGTGCGCCATCAGCCAACCGACCCTTTCGGCGCAGCTTCGCAAGCTGGAACAGGAGCTTTCGGCCACGCTGATCGAGCGCGGCAAGGCCATCGGTTTGACGCCAATCGGTGAAGCTGTCGTCTCTCGCGCACGGGGTATTCTCAGCGAAAGTGACGAGATTATCGGCATTGCTCGTCGGGGCGAGGAGCCGCTGGCCGGACCACGCCGGATCGGAATCATTCCGACCGTCTGCCCCTATCTGCTGCCTTGGGCTTTACCCGCACTCAAACAAGCCTTTCCGCGCCTCGACCTGATCTGCCGTGAGGCGGTGACTCATGAAGTAATGCAAGCCATCCGCGTGCGGGAACTGGATTGGGGGATCATCGCCGAAGACCCAGACGATCCCGCGTTGAGGGCCACGGCGTTGTTCCATGAACCATTCTTCGCGGCTTTGCCGCAAGGCCATATCCTGACCGCAGAGCCCGCGATCAGCCAAGCCCATCTCGCGCAGGAAAAGATGCTGGTCCTGAGCGAAGGCCACTGTCTGCGCGACCAAACCCTCTCGCTTTTCACGGTCGGTAGAAAGGGCGGGGATGATATTCGCGCCACCAGCTTGGAAACATTGCGCGGTCTGGTGGCCGCAGGCCACGGGCTGACGCTGATACCGGCGATGGCGCGGCGCGCAGGCGATGCGGGACTGGAACTACGTCCGCTGACACCGCCCGCAAGCCGCACATTGTACCTGATTTCACGCCGGGCCGATCCGCGCAGGGACGAAGCAAAAGCGCTTGCGGAAACGCTGCGTAATGCTGCGCCGGAAACGACCAGGCCGCTATAAAGAAAGCGCCATGAAAGCCGAGTGCCAATCCTCAACATACTCCTCGAAGGGGCCACATTCCTCAAAACCGTAACGTGCGTAAAGCTGCCGTGCCGCTTTGAAATGGTCTGTTGAGCCGGTCTCCAGACTCAGGCGCGCATATCCTCTGATACGGGCCTCGGCCAGCACCGTTTCGACCAGAGAGCTGCCCACTCCCCGCCCGCGCGCTGCCTGCAAAACATGCATAGATTTGATCTCGCCATGCGCCGGATTGAGTTCTTTGACCGCAGCGCACCCGCACAACGCGCAGTCAATCCGCGCGGTCCAGAAGGTGATGGCGGGCTGACGCAGCGCCTTGATGTCCAGTGCATGAACGCTTTCAGGCGGCGAAATCGAGCGCATCAGGTCAAGATGCGTTTCCAGCAACGCCACAATATCGGGCGTTGCCGGATCTTCCTTTTGGATCGTCAGCGTCACAACTAGGCGACAAGCGCCGCTTCGGTGAGCTTGCGCACTTCGTCTTCGGTCACATCCGGCGCGAGTTCGACGATCTTCAAACCGCCCTCAACCACATCGAAAACGCCCAAGTTCGTGATGATCCGGTCAACGACCGCCGTGCCCGTTAGAGGCAGCGTGCAGGCTTTGAGCAGCTTGCTCTCACCGTGCTTGTTGGCGTGGTCCATGATGACGACCACGCGCTCGACGCCCGCGACCAAATCCATCGCGCCGCCCATGCCTTTGACCAGCTTGCCGGGAATCATCCAGTTGGCAAGATCGCCGTTTTCGGCCACTTCCATCGCGCCTAGAATCGCGAGGTTGATATGCCCGCCCCGGATCATGCCGAAACTGTCGGCGGAGGAGAAATAGCTGGTGCGGTCAAGCTCGGTGATCGTTTGCTTACCCGCGTTGATGACATCGGCGTCGAGTTCGGCCTCGGTCGGGAACGGCCCCATGCCGAGCATTCCGTTTTCGGATTGCAGCGTCACATCCATCCCATCGGGAATGTAGTTCGACACCAGCGTCGGGATTCCGATTCCAAGGTTCACGTAGAACCCATCCTGAAGTTCAAGTCCGGCCCGTTCGGCCATTTGATTGCGATCCCAAGGCATCAGTTTTCAAACTCCTGTCCGGGTCCAACAAGGAAACCATGCGCATTGCCCGCTTGCAATTCGGCATTCATCCGCTCTTGATGGATAGATTCCACATTAACTTTTAAATAGGCGGCCAATACTTCAGGCATCGCTTTCGCGGCTCCCTCCCCCAGCTTCGCCTCTATCGCATTTATTCCAGCCACCAGAACACGGTCCGCAACAGCAAGAATTTCATCCTCACTCAGCGTTTCAGGCAGAGTTTCCTCAATCATGCGGCCCTCACGGTTTTTTGCTCAATTCTTTTTTCATGCGCGCCCTGAATGATGCGCTGCACGAAGATGCCCGGTGTGTGGATCAGATCCGGCTCCAGCGAGCCGACGGGGACGATTTCCTCAACCTCGGCAATCGTGACCCGTCCGGCGGTGGCGCAGAGCGGGTTAAAGTTGCGGGCGGTTTTGCGGTAGACCAGATTGCCTTGCGCGTCGCCTTTCCACGCTTTGACAATCGCCAGATCGGCGCGGATGCCGCGTTCGAGGATGTAGGTCTCGCCGTCGAAATCTTTATGCTCTTTGCCCTCGGCAATCACAGTTCCGACGCCTGTTTTGGTATAGAAACCGGGAATACCCGCCCCGCCAGCGCGCAAACGCTCGGCCAATGTGCCTTGGGGGTTGAATTCCAACTCAAGCTCGCCGCTCAGGTATTGGCGCATAAATTCGGCATTCTCGCCGACATAAGAGCTGACCATTCTCTTGACCTGCTTGGTCTGCAACAAAACGCCAAGGCCGAAATCATCGACGCCCGCGTTGTTTGAATAAACCGTGAGATCTTTGGTCTTTGCATCACGGATTGCCGCGATCAAATTCTCAGGAATACCGCAGAGGCCAAAGCCGCCCGCCGCAATGGACATGCCGTCCTGCAATACGCCTTCCAGCGCGGCAGCGGCCGTATCAAAGACTTTCTTAGCCATTTCGCCCCCAAATAGTTGGTACGTTGATCGATCGACACCGTATCTAACGTCGCGAATGCTGCGGTGCAAGAAACTCTAACGGATGGTGATAAGCCGACGGGTGACAGTCGCCCCGATAAAGCCGAACGCCGCAGTGGCAACAATCGTTGGCCCCCCCGGCGTATCCCACGCATAGGCCGCGTTCAGCCCCAAGATGACCGCCATAACCGCCAGCCCGGCCGCCATCACCGCCATCACTTCCGGGGTTCGCGCAAACGGACGTGCGGTTGCCGCCGGAATGATGAGCATCGCCGTCACCAACAATGCACCGACAACCTTGATCGCCACCGCGACCAGAATTGCCAGCGCCAGCGTCAGCACCATTTGCTCGAAACGCGGGCGAATCGCTTCCGCATGAGCAAGCTCCATGCTCAGCGTCGCCGTCAGTAAAGCCGACCACCGCCACCCCAAAAGTGCCAGCACCAAAACAGCCCCGCCCCATATGACGAGTAAATCGGTACGGCTGACCGCGAGTATTTCACCGAACAAATAGGATTCCAGATCAATCGATGGCTGTCCCGTCAGGGCAATCGCCACCACCCCTAGCGCCAGTGCGGAATGCGCGGCAACACCGAGCAGCGTATCAATCGCGAAAACCCGACCGCTGAGGCTTGAAACCATAACCGCCATCGCGATAGCCGTTATCAGAACGCCCGCGAAGAGCGAGATCGAGAGGGCTATCGAGAGAGCCACTCCCAAGACCGCCGCATGAGCGGTCGCATCCCCAAAATAC